>JBGQJH010000260.1:0-4644 GCA_041498935.1 Pyrinomonadaceae bacterium
ATCGCAAGAACTCTAGCTGAACCTTTTGACCAACCCGCATTTCCTGGTGGCCCGGTGCCGAGTGTTGTGCGGGGTGTTCCAGGCGGACAGAACTGGCATGCTCTGGATGCAACTGCGGTGGTTACCGAACTGGGTGTGGATTCCGCGCGCGGTCTCGAAACATCTGAGGTAACCAAGCGGCAGCTTCGCTACGGTCCCAACGCCCTTCAGGAGATTCGACCCCGCCCCGCCTGGCGCCTTCTCGTTGATCAATTTGCGAGTATTGTGATTGCCCTCCTGGCTGTGGCCGCGGCAGTCGCATGGATTACCGGGGATGTTCTTGAAGCGATAGCCATTCTGGTTGTGCTGGTCATCAACGCCCTGGTCGGCTTTGTCACTGAATGGCAAGCTGGTCGGGCGCTCGATGCTCTCCGCCGCCAAGCTCGGACAGTCACACGTGTACGCCGCGAAGGCTTTGAGACAATCGTCGATGCCGAGGATCTCGTTCCCGGCGACATCATTGTCCTTAACGCCGGAGACCGCGTGCCGGCAGACGCTCGATTGCTTGAAGCCTCGCGGTTGCAAGCGGAAGAGTCGGCACTAACGGGTGAGAGCACAACAGTCGAGAAGGTAGTCGTTCCTGTTCCCTTAGACACTCCTCTGGCAGAACGGCGCTCAATGCTGTATCTCGGCGCCGCGATAGCTGCCGGCCGCGCAGTCGCAATTGTTGTCGCCACGGGCAATCAAACCGAGCTGGGACGTGTGGGCCGTCTCGTCGCTACCTCGATCAAAGAACGCTCGCCGCTTGAGATCCAGTTAACCAAACTGGGTCGTCGACTTGTTTACATTGTTCTGGCCATCGCGTTCGTGGTGATGGTTACCGGCTGGTTGCGAGGTGATGGACTATGGGTGATGGTTGAGGTCGGGATTAGCCTGGCCGTCGCCGCCGTGCCCGAAGGGCTCCCCGCGGTTACGACTCTGATCCTCGCCCTCGGCGTGCTGCACATGGCCCGGCAACGAGCCATCATGCGCCGCCTTACGGCCGTGGAAACGCTTGGCAGCACCACGGTGATTTGCGCCGACAAGACCGGCACGCTTACAGAGAACCGGATGACGGTACGCGAGTATTACCTTTCCGACGGGCGCAGCGTTGAAGTCGCAGGAAGCGAGTGCTCTGCCGCAGGCGACGAGCTACTTGAGCGCGCGTTGCGAATCGGAGTGCTGTGCAACGAAGCGGTGTTTCAGGAAGCTGGAAAGGAAGATGTTGTAACCATCGGCGACCCGACTGAGACGGCGCTGTTGGTGGTTGCCGACGCCTTAGTTCTCAACGTTTCGCATGAGCGCGCGATGCATCCGAAACTGTCCGAGCAACCTTTCCATGCCTCAAGTAAGCGAATGACCACTCTCCATCGCAGAATTGACGGACAACACTTCGCTGCTTTGAAAGGGGCGCCGGCGGTGGTGCTGGAGGCCTGCTCGACTTATGCAAGCGAGTCCAACTGCGTGCTTCCCCTGGATGCCGAAGCTCGTGCGCGATTTACCTCGGCCAACGAGCAAATGGCTGATCGCGCTTTGCGTGTTTTGGCCCTCGCGGTCAAGCATTTAGACAAAGAAGTCAGCCTGTTCTCCGACGAAGATCTTGAAAGTGGATACACCTTTCTTGGTTTGGTGGGAATGATTGATCCGCCGCGGCCCGAAGTGGCTGACGCAATTCGACGCGCTCGCATCGCCGGCATTCGCACCGTAATGCTGACGGGAGATCAACTTAACACTGGGCTCGCCATCGCCAGGGAACTAGGCCTGGGTGCAGGCGAACCCCGCGCCCTTCATGCGCGTGACCTGATTGGCGCAGATCAGAACCATCTCGCCGAGCTGGCTCGCACTACAGACGTTTTCGCCCGCGTTTCACCCGAAGACAAACTACGAATAGTCGAAGCACTGCAAAAGGCAGGCGAGGTAGTGGCGGTTACCGGCGATGGCGTCAATGATGCGCCCGCGCTGAAACGCGCGAACATCGGCATCGCCATGGGCCAGCGAGGAACGGAAGTCGCTAAAGAGGCCGCGGATGTTGTCCTCGCCGACGATAACTTCGCGACGATCTTGCGCGCAGTTGAAGGCGGACGCACCATCTACGCCAATATCACGAAGTTTGTGCACATGATGTTTTCGCACAACCTGGGTGAAGTGCTGATGATTTTCACGGCCATTGCGGCGGGTTGGGCTCTACCGCTGCTACCATTACAAATCCTCTGGATGAACCTGGTAACCGACGTCTTTCCGGCACTGGCGCTGGCCGTCGAGCCGGCCTCGCCGGAGATCATGAAGCAGCGTCCGCGGGATCCAGCGAGTTCACTGCTGTCAAAGAAGCTCGTGATCCTGATTGCGTGGCAGGCGGTAATGATCGCCATACTTGCTCTGGCAGCTTACCGGTGGGCGCTGCAAATGTACGGACCAGGGGCACACGCACGCACCATCGCGCTACTGGCAATCATCGGCGCGCAGTTGGGACACATGTTCAATTGTCGATCGCGTACGCGTTCGGCTTTCGCTGGGCTGTTTAGAAATCCGTTCATTTGGATTGCTACCGTCATCGTCATTTCTCTGCAACTTCTGGCGGTCTATGTTTCACCTTTGGCCCGGGTTCTGGGCACGGTTCGAGCAACGGAAACCGACTGGCTCATCGTGGTTCTTTGTTCGGTGGCGCCAATCCTGATCGTTGAGACGACAAAAGCAGTTGTGCGGTGGAAGACAGCGGCAATCGATGGTCGCGCGCTGGAAGCTAGTTAGGGGTTAGGGGGCGTAAGTCTGTGCCGCCCAGTTTGGCTGAGCTTTCGATCATGCCGCGCAAACTTATTTGTCCGGTGTAATTGCCAAAGAGTATGCGGCCTGGTGTTGCGCACCAGCTCTGACGCGCGTAATCCCAAACAGCAGGTAGATCGACTGAATACTGTGGCAAAGCAGCCGGCCAGCGGTGGATTACCACCTCGAGCGGCTCGCGAATCCCCAACAGAGTCGCCAGCTCCAGCTTGATCGCCTGGCGGATTTCTTCGTCTGAGACCGCGAGCCATTGCGGCTGCGCCGTGCCGCCCATCATCACCGTAAACGACGCGAAACGAGACTCATCTGCGACGCGGTAATCGAAGGAGCTGGAATTGAAAAGAATGCCAAGAGATTTTGTTTGCTCGCGCGCCGGCATTAATACGCCAACACCATGGAGCGGCCGCGTAAACGCGTGCCGATCGACAAAAACAGTAACGGACACAATCGGCGTATAGCGCACTTCGGCTAGTTTGTCTGCCAGCGCCGCCGAAGTAGATCTAATGACTCTTGCCGCAGCGTAAGCAGGGGTGGCAATGATTACATTCGCAGCCTCCGGCAAGTGATCCACTTTCTCGCCTTTGCGGAATCTCGAGCCAAGTCGTTTATCGAGACGTTGCTCCAAACGCGCAACCAGATCTCCCATTCCAAACCGTGGCGCTGCACGGCGCTTCTTATCTTTTTTCGACGCGCCGTTGCGGCGTTTGCTCAGCATCGTGCTCAGTAGAGTTTTTCCGGCGGGCAGATCAAGAAAAGGAAAAGCAGTTGCCACGCCCAGCTCGGCGGGTTGTACGCCGTAGATCCCGCGCACGAAAGGCGTCAGAAGATATTCCAGCGCCGCGTCGCCGAGATGTCGCCGCGCCCAGGAGTCGAGGTTTTGCGGATGGTGATTTGCAGAGCGAGCCAGGGCCGCGTGGCCAAGCGTATCGAAGGCTTCGCCAATGGTCAGCGGAAAGCGGCGAAGCTTGCCGTCGCGCACGATGTATTTTGCTTTGGCTTCTTTGCGTGGCTCGACCAGTTCGACACCCAGGTCGCGACACAGCTCGCGCACTGGTTCAGTTGCAATTACTGAATGCGCCGCACTCTCGGCGATGCCATGTTCAGTGTTTTGCGTTTGAATTAACCCACCCGCGCGCTCTTTTTCTTCAAGGAGGGTCACCCGATAGCCGCTGCGGTCCAAAGAGTAGGCCGCAAGCATTCCGGCAATACCGGCTCCTACAACCGTGGCTTCCTTACTGCTGGAGTCTAACGTGCCAATCATGCATAAGCCTCCGTCAGAATTGATTGCAGCACGCGGGGAAACTGCGGGTTGTCGTTGAAACAGCGCGCGCGATAGTAGTGCTTGATGCCGTGCTTTCGCGCGACCTCAGCATAAAGCCGATCGAGCTCAAAAAGAGTCTCGATGTGGTCGCTGACAAAACTAATAGGCACTACAACCACGGTTTCGACACCGGCGCGGCCCAGCTTCTTTAGTTCGTCATCCAAATACGGCTTCAGCCATGGCAGCCTGCCATTGCGAGATTGGAAAGCGAGCGACCAGGGCGCTTGTAACCCGCAGGTGACTGCTCGCACTGTTCGCGCCACATCATCTGGGTATGGGTCGCCGCGCTCGACGATCTTCATGGGCAACGAATGGGCCGAAAACACAATATGTATCGGAGCCGTCGACCCGTTGCGTTCTGATTCAGCACGGCTGATAGCTTCCTCGACACTGTTGCGCAAGAGAGAGATGTATTCGGGATGGTCCGGCCAGTTGGTGATGATCGTAAGCTGTGGGTTCCATCCGAGTTTATTCAGGCCTTCTTCCACAACGTCAAAGCACGTTCCGGTCGTCGTGGTTGAGAAATG
>JBGQJH010000261.1:0-4623 GCA_041498935.1 Pyrinomonadaceae bacterium
AATTCAACTACCAACTCCCCTCCGGTTGGGACGCTCGACACAACTGTTCCGTTCGCGGATGGCTGAACTGAGACGGTAGACACTTTGGCCGGGACGTAGGACTGTTGTGCCTGGGAAACCAGGCGAGGAATGACTCCGACAACCGCGAACGTCACGGTTAGAACAGCGACAACTCTGACTCCACCCCGACGTAGGTCAAGTGTTTGGACCAGACCAAAGGTTGCGAATCGTCTTAGATTGAAAACATTCTTCATGGTGTGAAGGTGTGCCGGGAAACATTAGGCTTGGATGGGCCCGGGCCGACTGGGAAGGAAAAGCCAATTGCAGTTCTGTGAACCAGGAACGCAGTTGGTGTTCGGCGAGACGACGAACTCGAAGTTATTGTTCGTCGCTAAACTTGTAGCCAATTCCCCAAACGGTTAACACCATCTGAGGGTTTTCCGGGTTCTCTTCGATCTTGGCTCGCAACCGGTTGATGTGTGAATCAATAGTCCGATCGTAGCCTTCATAAGAGTAGTCCCAGATCTTTTCGAGCAGGTATTTGCGGGGAAAAACCCTACCCGGGTTCGCTGCAAAGAGCCGCAGGAGGTCAAACTCTTTTGGAGTCAGATCCACCTGTCGCTCTCCAATAGTAACTTCTCGTCTTGCCGGATCGATACGAAGCCTACCGCGAATGATGGGAACCTCATCCCTGGCGCCGTCAGCGTTTGCCGGAGCCTTGCTCCGACGAAGCACCGACTTGATCCGGGCTTCAAGTTCGCGCAGGCTGAAGGGCTTGGTGATGTAGTCATCCGCGCCCATTTCCAGGCCAAGCACTTTGTCAACCACGTCGTCCTTTGCGGTGAGCATGAGAATCGGCAGGTGACCCGCCTTTTCCCGAAGCTCTCGACAAACAGCCAAACCGTCCATTTTTGGCAACATCAGGTCCAAAACGACAGCATCTGGAGCATCGTCCAGAGCTGACTTCACACCCATCAAGCCATCTTCAACGGTTTTCACGCTGTAACCCGCGCGCGAGAAATACTCGCTGATAGCGCTTGAAATGTTTTCATCGTCTTCGACGACAAGCAGCAAAATCTTGCGCTCGGTCGGTTCAGCCGCCTGATTGTTGTCCCTGGAAGTTTTCTGTCTGTCAGCAGCTGTGGTTGTCATCAGAATGACTCGTTAGAAACTGACAAGCAGGTGATTAAGGAGGTTAGGCGTCATGGGGTACGACGCAACTCGGGCGGAAGAATATTACAGGACAAGCTTTCCAAACTCAAGCCCTAAGTTTTGCTGGCTCAACGTCAAACCGGCAAAGGCCCCAAAAAATGGAGCCGGTAGACTGCAATTCCAGAACTTGTCGCCTACAGCCAGGCCCTGGACCCTCAAAACCTTGCCGGATTGGCACTCTCCATTCCTCACCTCCCAGACGGAAGCTTGCCTTCCAGACACTCTCCCGGAGCTTCCCGATTAGGAGTGCTGCGCGCCGATTAGGGCTGCGCCGCGCCGGGACTGGCAGTCCCTGCCACCACCTTTCGTAGCTTTTCCTGATACTGACTAAGTTGCGCTTTCAGTCGTGGCGCGACCGACTCGTCGTGACTTATTTGCTCCAAAACTGCGAGGCCTCGAGGATCGCCCAAACCAACGAGCGCCTCTCCGGCGGCGGTCGCAAGACTGAAGTTCCCGCTAGCGAATGCTTTCGTGGCCGTGTCGGCAATCACACTGAACGCCCTGGGATCATCCCCGCCGATTCTCCCCAGCAGGCGCAGCGCGGCCGCTCTTACCGGGGGTGGATTCCCTTTTTCGGCATAACGGAAAGCGACGTCCAACGAGCGCTTGTCTTGCAACGCTGCCAGACCGGACAAGGCCGACGTTTTTATGTTGTCACGCCACGAGGGAATGTTGAGTAGTTTGGCCAGAGCCTCGTAGGCGTCGGGACTCCTCGTTTCACCAAGCGCCAGGGCCGCGGCTTTGATTACGGCATAACTCTGGTCGCTCAATAATGATCTCTCATACAAACTCGCCAATGAGGGATCTTTTGAACTTGCCAGTGAGGTTACCGCCCGGGCACGAACGCGCGTGTTCGGATCCCTGGTAGCCGCAACCAAAGCCGTGCGAGCACGTGGATCTTTTACGTTCGCGAGTGCAGTTGCCGCATCGACCCGCACTCCCCAAAACTTGTCACGCGTTACAGCGTTTGCGAGTTCCGTTGCGATTCGTTGCTTTTCAACTTCCCCAGTCGTCGCGGCAGTGACGCGGTCGCCAAGTTGGTTCAGGGCCCAGATTCTTCCCAGCACATCCTCATCGCGTGTCAACTGGTAAGCCAGATCTTCCGTCGTCTTGTCAAACTGCACCTCCTTGATCAGCGTGCCCCGGTAATCGAAGTTGACGAGCAAAGGTTTTGAGTCTACGGCAAGCGTAAAACTTTGTTCCTTCTTTGGCAGGATCTGAACGCGCTCCAGCCGTGTGCCCGAAGCGGTGCCAATTTCTATGTCAACTGGTGTCTGAAAGAGGGCGACCTGGGGAAACTGCGAAGTACTGTCTGTCGTCTGGAGTTGTTCGACTGTCAGTTTTAGAGCCTTCGTCGACGGTTCATAGTTTTGTGTCACGCGAAAAATAGGATGACCCATCTTGTAGAGCCATTCGTCGAAAAACCAGTCCATTGCCTGTCCGGTCGACTCTTCAATCGCGATCCGAAATTGTTCCGTCTCCACCGGCTGGTTTGCATACTTGCGGAGGTAGTAGTTGATTGCTCGCCACCAATTATCTTCGCCCAGTGTTTGCCGCAGCATGTGGAGGACAGCGCCGCCACGCGGGTAAGCATAGGTGTCGAAAACGGAATCCGGGTTGGCATAGTTCTTCGTCACAACAGGATGACGGTTACCCTGCTTCCAGGCGGTGAGGTAAGCATCCTGATTCGCTTTGACATCGGAATAGAGGAAATCATCTCCGCCTAACTTATGTTCATCCCACATGGCCTGAAAATAAGTAGCAAAGCTCTCGTTTAGCCAGATGTCAGACCAGTCGCGGCAAGTCACGTAGTCTCCAAACCACTGGTGGGCTAGCTCGTGTGACTGTAGACCGTCCGTATTTGAATCAAGTTCAGTGCGCGCATCATGGATCATGTTGTCCGTTTGCGTCGTGGCGCTTATGTTCTCCATGCCGCCGCCAAAATCGCGCACCGTTGTTTGCGCATATTTAGCGTAGGGATACTTCAAACCGGTCTTCTCGGAAAAGAATTTCACCATCTCCGGCAAGCGGGCGGCCGTTACTCTGCCCTCCTTGACCTCATTGGGATAGACGTTCGTGATGATGGGAATGCCCTGGTATTCGCTGACGATCGGGGTGAATTCTCCGACAATAAGCGAAGTCAGGTAGCTGGCGTGCGGCTGATCTATTTTCCAATGGAAGGTGCGCGTCCCATCATTGTTGTCTTTGGTGTCGAGCAATTTTCCGTTTGAAACAACCGTAAGCGGCTTCTCCACAGTGGCTGTAAGTTCGGACGTGAAAAAATCATTCGGATGGTCGTAAACGGGAAACCAATAGTGATTGTACTCACTCTCCCCCTGCGACCAGATTTGCCTGGGGCGGGTCGGGTCGTCAGCCGACGGCTTGATAAATCTGAGTGCCGCTCCCACCAAACCCGGAATCTTATTCTGGGGGCCGTTGGTGTGATATTCAGTCACTATGGTTAGTTCGTCCGTAAGCTGATAAGCCCGCCCGAGCGCAATTCGCAGTTTTTGGTTTTTCGCGTCCATCTCAAACTGCAGTGGGCCGCCATTGGCCATCTTCACTGACGTGATCGTCATGTCTGCGGCATCCAGCTCGATGCTCTTCAGATTTGCAAGCAACGGCCTGAAAACCATCGTTTCAATGCCAATCAACTGCTCACGTTCCCAGTCGAACCGAAGATCCAAAGCGACATGCCGGGTATCGAAACCATGATCCGGAATGTATTGCGTTGGCGGGAAGGGCCGCGGTTGCTGCGGCGTCTGCAGCGGCTTAGCAAAATCCGGAGTAGCGCGTGCAAACGAAGTCTGCGCCAGGGCCACCAGTATGATTAGCGAGAGAGCATAAAGCTGCCGCCGAAAAAGACGATGATTCATATATCGATCACTCCTCCGAGGAATAGCATGGAACTGATCTGATTGGGGGGCAGAACTGTCCCGCGCCTCTCATCGATCGCATTCCCTGGAATTTGGGTCGCGACCATTGTTACACGGAAGACGGTCTGCCTGAAAGCGTAGTACCAGACTGGGCGAGGTCGATGTCGCGTCTGACTCGTCAATTTTAGGTTGGTGCATTCTAAGTTATGAAGTTAAAACTATCACTTTCTTGACAAAGCATTTTTCCGCGAGCAAAATCTCGCTCGCCGCTTATCAAACTATTGGTTCAGGCTTCACGATGGGTTCAGATGTAAGCGAAAACTACGATATGAATGCCGCCGCTCTCTCACAAACAACCCTCCCTGATTTGCAGCTAGTAAAACGCGGAAAAGTGCGCGACGTCTACGCAGTCGATCACGAGCGTCTTTTGATCGTCGCTACCGATCGCATCTCAGCCTTCGATTGCATACTGCCGACGGCAATAGCGCGCAAAGGTGAAGTGTTAACTTCCCTTTCGAAGTTCTGGTTTGAAAAG
>JBGQJH010000262.1:0-4565 GCA_041498935.1 Pyrinomonadaceae bacterium
GATGAGGCCCGCGCCCGCGAAAACCAGCAGCGGACCAATCGCGAAGAAAACTAACGAGCCCCAAAGCAGACGGTTGCGGTTACGCCGCTCGGTGCGATCGAAATAGGTTCGCGAGAATGTGCCGAAGACGTGCGGCGCATCAATCAGGATCGCCCAGAGCGCCACCATCGGCACCAATGGGATGATGCCTTTCACGTAAAGGACCAGCAGCAGGTAACTCGACGCAACCGAGCCGATCAGCCAGATCAGATCGTCGCGCGCACTTATGATCCAACGCAGGGATATCGCGCTGTCCCATGATTTGCTAATTACACTGGCAGATGTCGCCATAAGTAAAAGTTTCGTTTAGAGGCGGGCATTGCCCGCCGACTCAAGATTGGATCAAATTACTGGTAGCGATGGTTGAACCGGCGGGCAATGCCCGCCTCTAAACCATGGATACCGGATTGAAACCGCTCGGCCGCGAGGCTAGGATTCTAACACCGACGCGGTTCTGATTGTGCGTTGATTTACGCGCTCGGAATCGTCTCTTCGATTCCGCAGCGCGGGCAGGTCAGGGCGTGGCGGGAAGAATCGGTCCAACTGGCAAGCGCCAATCCGGACGGTTTGGTTTCCTTCTTTTCCGAATCAGTGTGGCTGAAAAAGCCGGTACGAGCCTCAGGGTGTTGGTTCTGCGCTTCAGTGTCAGCCGCACTGCAATGCTTGCAGAGCCAACCGTAACCAAGATCAAAGAAGTGGTTTGTTTGATTCAAGAGATTATCAGAACCGGGAGCGGTAGCGACCGGGTCTCAACCGGTGTCGAAAAACAACCCGGTCGCTACCGCTCCCGGTTCTGATAAGAAACTGGTAAGCGACCTCTGTCCGTTTATCGCCGCAAGATTCCGCGGTTGGCAGCTGGAGCCGTCAGGTGTACCGGTACGCTTGTCCGGCGACCGTTGCGAAAGACTTGTACCTGAATCGTATCCCCCACTTGATGTTTGTCGAGAACATGATAAAGGTCGTCAGTGTTGTTGACCTTCTCGCCATCGATGCCAACGATGATGTCTCCAATTTCAAAATCCCCATTCTCGGTTTGAGTTACCCCGCGCAGGCCGGCGTTTGCGGCAGCTTCGCCGGGTGCTACCTGGAGGATGATCACACCTTCGGAGATCGGTAAGTCAAGTTGATTTTTCAGAGCCTCAACATCGCGCGTGCCAATTCCCAGTTTAGGTCGAAGCACTTCGCCGGAACGCAGCAACTGCGGCACGATACGCTTCGCAATATTGACCGGAACCGCGAAACCCACGCCCGCTGAAGCTCCCGATGGCGAAAGGATTTGCGAATTGATTCCGATCATGCGGCCGTGTGAGTCGAGTAATGGGCCGCCCGAATTTCCGGGGTTGATGGAGGCATCGGTTTGAATCGCGCCCTCGATGGGCCGTCCATTGCGGGCCCGTATCGGACGTTGCAAGCCGCTGATGACACCGGTGGTAAGGGTGCGATCCAAACCAAAAGGATTGCCGATCGCCAAAACCTTTTGCCCGACATCAAGCTTATCCGAGTCACCCAGGGAAATGATCGTCAGGGGTTCCTTCGGCCTTTCAAGCAATTTAATTACGGCGAGGTCAGTGTCCGGGTCGCCTCCCACCAGTTTCGCCTGGTAGTTTTTTTGTCCGCCGAAACTGACAGCGAGCTTCTGCGCACCCTCGATGACGTGATAGTTGGTAAGAATATTGCCGTCCTGATCGATTACCGATCCGGAGCCGGAACCTTCCTGCGGCTCAACGAAGCCGAAGAAGTCGCGCGCGTAGGAAGTGGAATGGACGTTAACGACGCCAGGTGAAAGCGCGCGGTAGATCTCGATGTTGTTTTGCTCGTCGGTAGCGGTGGCGGGATCGGTCAGACCCTTGATCGCGGTTTCGCTGAACGCAGAACTCGACGGCTGAAATCGATTTGCCAGCCGATCTACAACCGCAATCGTGCCGGCGGCAAAGAGTGCGGAAAGCAAAGCTACCGCAAGTATTTGACGTGCTGAAATTCTAAACATGGCTTATCTCTCGCTTGGTGTATGGTTGATAAAACGCATTAACATTGGGCGCTTATAGGATGCCCGGCCGCCGACGGTAGTTGCGCGGCCTACCGGGGAACCTGTTGCCATAGTTGCGGCGCACCTAAATGTAGAACTACCCAACGCGGCGCGCAAGGCCGAAAGCGGCAAACGCGCCACGCGGGCTTTCTACGGTGTTTCTCAAACGTCTCTGGAGCCAGGGCGTTCCTTTTTTGTGCCGCTGACCTCAAGCTAAGGGGGGACGGTTAAGAAAAAACGGCGACCGCGACGAGTCGGGCTTAGATTAGAAAGCGCTTAATAGAGCAAGGGTCGATCAGGAAAAAGAAGCGAAGAAAGCTCTTGGCAGGCTGATGAAATAGGTTAGGACGGTAGTTGGGGCATGCCACCCGAGGGCCGAGAAGCCCGTCACCACGTGCACCACCATCAAGGCGAGATAGATACCCAGGACGACTTTCATCCCGCGCCGGGCCATAGGAATTTCCGCAAAACGATAGAGGATGTAGGCTGACAGCGCGCCAATGAGAAGTTTAACTGAAAGAAACGAGGTTTCGCTGTGATTGAGGAGGTTCGCCATTACGCCGTTTCCCTCGGTGGCCACATTCAAACGCACCCAGAGAATGGTTAGCTGGGCATCGAGCCAATTCATCGCGAATAATAAAATGGCTTTTGAAAGTGCTCCCACACTGCCCCCTAAAAACGTTGTTTAAACCCAGACCCATTTTGCGGCAGAACCTCCGAAGCCGAGCGGCCCTGGAGGTTCTGTCGTATACGGGAGGAACGAGACTCGTACCGTTGTACTCACAAGAAACTCACAATTAGATTCTCGTTCCCGAAATCCCAACCGGACTTTCGCTGCTTACCCAATTTCTTTGTTCCGAACTTGTGCGGCATATTATAAAACGTAACGGCAAAAGTCGAGGAGATCCTGAATGTAAGGCGCGCCTGCGTGTGCGCCCCGGGGCGGACACAATAGGTCCGCCCCTACTTCAGCGCAGAACCAGATGACTACTTCAATAGCCGAGACGATATTGCAGGGAGCACACCAGCTGCGTCAGGCCGGCGTGCCGGGAGCGCGTCGTGAAGCCGGCTCGCTGGCGGCGCATGTACTCGGGCGCGACCGGTCCTTCATCCTGAGCCACGCGGAAGACCCGGTCGGACAGGAACAAGCGGAGCAATTTCGGGAGTTTGTCGAACGTCGCGCTCAAGGGGAACCACTGCAATACATCACCGGCCATCAGGAATTTTTTGGTCTTGACTTTGAAGTGACCAGCGACGTGTTGATTCCCCGGCCCGAGACGGAACTGCTGGTTGAAACGGCACTAAAACTTGCGGCGCGGAACGCTGCCGCACCCTTCATCTGCGATGTCGGCACGGGCTCAGGTTGCCTGGCTATCACCTTGCTCCATGAGCTTCGCGAAACTCCTGGGACGCGCGCTGTCGCCATTGACATCTCGGCGGCGGCGGTGGCGGTTGCGAAACGAAATGCTGCGCGCCACTCAGTGACTGAGCAAATTGATTTTGTTATCTCGGATTGTTTCGCAGCGTTGGATCCACAGGATCCACGCCAATCAACGAGCGCTCCAG
The DNA here is from genome assembly GCA_041498935.1 of Pyrinomonadaceae bacterium. Classification (GTDB taxonomy): domain Bacteria; phylum Acidobacteriota; class Blastocatellia; order Pyrinomonadales; family Pyrinomonadaceae; genus PSRF01. The sequence goes on from JBGQJH010000262.1 coordinate 3,632, forward strand.
CGGATAGAAAAACATCCGCCGGGGACCCCGCATCGTTCGATCTAATTGTTTCCAATCCCCCTTATGTCGCGGAGCACGCGCTGGCAGGTTTGCAAAGAGAAGTGCGCGACTTCGAGCCTAGATTGGCGCTGGCGGCCGGCCCGGATGGTCTATTAGTCATTCGTCGCTTACTGCTCGATGCGGGAAAGTTTCTGAAGACTCGCGGACACCTTTTGTTTGAGATCGGATTCGATCAAGGCACGGCGGTGGAGCAACTGATCGACCGAGACAGATGGAAACTTCTTAACATTCACACGGATTTGCAAGGCATTCCCAGAATCGTGGCGTTGGAGAAATTACTTTAAGGGAAGGCGCAAGCTCTTTCCTGGGACCGCGGGCGTCTCGCCCGCAATGAGCGCGAAGGGCGAACGCTCCTTTGAAACTTGAAGGCCTCCTAACGTTTGAGCGGCTGACGGCGCCTGGCGGGCCAAACGCCCGCGGTCCCAGGCAGAAGTTGCTCGTAGCATCTAGATTAGTCTCCTCAATCTCGCTGGCTTTAACCTTTCGGCGTTTTAATCTAATCTGTTCTCGTTGTGGACAAATTTCGCATCAGCGGCGGCCGGGCGCTCCGTGGCCGCGTCTCGATAAGTGGCGCCAAGAATTCCGCGCTACCCTGCATGGCCGCTGCGTTGCTGAGTCCGGAAACAGTCACGCTGCACAATCTCCCTTACGTCCGCGACATTATTACGCAGCGTCGCTTGCTCGAAGACCTCGGCGCCACGGTGCTGACGCCCGAGCTGCGTACTCACAAAATATCTGCCAACCACATTGAACTCTTTGAAGCGCCCTATGAACTGGTAAGAACCATGCGCGCGTCCGTGCTGGCCTTGGGACCGTTGCTCGCGCGGTTTGGCAAAGCCAAAGTTTCCTTGCCGGGCGGATGTGCGATTGGCAC
>JBGQJH010000263.1:0-4561 GCA_041498935.1 Pyrinomonadaceae bacterium
GCATCGCGGTTTGTGATTGCCGGAATTTTCTCGCTCTGCCTGGCCAGCTCAAGCTCCGCCCAGCAGACACCGACCGGGCCGCCTCCAGGAGCCGGACCACCGGCAAACAATAATCCGAATCTTGATGCTCGTCAGCGGCAAGTCGACGAAAGCAGACTGCGAAGCGCAGAGATGGGTGTCGGCGCGGAGGAGGCGAATCAAAAACGTCTGCAGGCGGCGATCCTAAACATGAAGGAAGACTTCAGCCGTATTCAAATTGTGCGTAATGACATTGCGCGCAATCTGGTGGCGCGCAAACCACTCGACTACAAGCTGGTCTCAGAACAGACGGCTGAAATAAATAAGCGCGCTAGCCGGCTGAATGTTTACATGCGTGCGCGCGCCGCAGAGGACGAGAAGGAAAACAACTCACCTGAACTCAAAAGCGAAGAGATGATCGATGCCCTGGTTAAGCTGTGCAAACTGATTGATAGTTTCACTGAGAATCCTGCTCTGAAGAACGCCGCTACGATTGACTCGAAAGAAATTGCCAAAGCCAGGGAAAACAAAGCCAACGCCGATCGAGACCTGCTCGCGATCATTAAGCTCAGCGGTAGTCTTCAGAAGAAATCCGATAACCTGAGAAACCCTAAGTAGAAATCGCACCCCCTTTAGGGACGGCTGGTTGCGCGGCGCTTCGTAGGTTCGCCGTTCACGGTACGATTACGAACCATGCCTCCTGCTCAATAACCTTCTGTTGCACGATATCTCTGCTTTCAATGACGGCCGAATACTTTCCGGGAGGCAAGCCAGTAAGTCTGACATATTTAGCAAACGTCAAATGAGGTACGGATTCTGAAGGCGATTCGCTGAGTTGGTAATCCAAAGGCCTGGTTGCCGGCTTGCCGTCTTTCATCAGCGTGACTGTAACTCGCACTATTGGTTTTCCGGTTTCACGGGCAACGGCTGCGTTGTAGAGTTTGAAGAAGATGATCAAGTTGTCAGTCGGGTGGAATTCGCGACTTGGCGAAGGGCGAATCTGCACGTTGTCTTCGCTTAGCACGTCACGGCTCCCCGACGTTTGCTTGAGCGGCTCGGCATGACGACTCAACACCGCTGCGGTAGTCCAGAAGTCCGAGCCGCTAACGGGCAACACAAGTGTCTCTCGCCTGGCGGCCGACTTTCCTGAAAGCCGATCTCTGACAATCAAATCAACCGTGTAGTTTCCGGCTTCCAGCTGCATGTCCTGCCGGTAAAAGATCTTGTCATTCAAGATTGACTCGTATTGCTGGGCTGTCAGTGCGACGTCAAAGTTTCCCCCCAGGCGCGACAGGATCTTTTCTTCACCTTCAGCTCGGATCACGCCGAGGACTTCCAGTTGCAAACGCTCCTTATCGCCCTGGCGGTCGAACTGCACGGCGGCCGGAGGTATTTCGAACGAGAGCGGCACAATGTAGAAGCCTTCGCGAGATCTGAAAGAGTTCAACTCCAATGACAAGGGCAAGGTCGGATGGGCCTCCATGGTGGCAAAGTTCGCCAGCAATTTCCTGTCATCAGGCGAGAACGGCACAATCTGGCTCGGCGGAATCGCGTAATACCCCCGGCGGGCCACGACGTTGGTGTCGGGTCGGCGGACTTCGATCTTCACTTTGCGAAAACTGCCGTCGAAATTCGGATCGGTACTGCGGTAGGCCAGCGTGTAACGCGAACGGATTTCGGCATCTATCCGCTCCAGACCTGCGGAAATGTCGTTGGTATTTTTTACGAAGCGTCCGCCAGTGTCTTCTGAGATTCGATATAAGAGGTCCTGTTGCCGATTCAAACCTTCGTGTCGCGAGATATCAAAGACACTTTCACCGGCCGCCGCCCTTCGCCGATGTTCCATATCAGTGTCCGCTGATATTCCTCCCAGCGGAGAAGATGGAACCAGCGCTCCTGACATTGGCGCACCGCCGGTCAGACCGCTAGAATCGATTATATAAATGGCCACGTTAGCTCGATTGGCAATATCGATCGTGGTTTGCACTTGCCAGTCAAGCGTTTCGGGGGCGACAAATCCTTCGGAAAACATTACCAATGTTTTCTTGCCCGGTATCGAGCGCAGGCCCTCAGAGATTGCCGCTAGCGCCGCCAGGACTGGTCGGGTCTGTTGAGCGCTCAGCACCGATCGCAGTTGAATATATTGTTCAAGCATCCGCTGCGCGATCATAGTTTGAGCGGCCGCGGATCCGGCAGCTCCAGCGCCGGGCGTAGCCGCGATGGGTCCTGTTACTCCACCTGATATTTGATCACGAAGCGAGCTGATGTTCTCGGAAATCTCTCTGGCTTCAGAAGTCTTTGAAACAGTCGAGCCGCTATATGCTTTCTCAACCGCCGCGATGAGTTTTGCTTTGTCCTCGGTGAACGGTTGCAACAATTGCAACCCGCCGGAAATGGAGAATAGGGCAACCGAATCACTATTCGATATGCGCTCGCGAATATATTTCACTATGCCTTCGCGCACATGTTTCAAATTAGCTAACTCAGTGGATTGACCGTCCAACACCAGGGCAATGATGTTTCGCTGGAGGCCGGTTGGCGGCCCTGGCTTTGGTTGAGTGGAAACGATTACGGTTCCCGGTCGATCGGTTCCAGTTTCGCTGGTGAGGGTCGAGTCGAAGAATTCAATCTTCTGCGGCACACCGTTTTCAGAGACTGTGAAGTCTTCCGGCTTGAGGTCAGTGAGGGCCTTGCCCTTTTTGTCTTTGACGATCACGTCAAGGCTTACGAGGTTTGAGCTAACCCTGATTACATCGTCTTCATCGGCGCTTTTCTTGGGTTGCTTTTTGTCTTGTGATTGAACCGTGATAGCGGCGAGAAAGACGGCAGACGTCACGAGCAAGCTGAGACACGCGCGCGGCCGGCGCTTCTTCAGAAAAGAATTGTGTTGGTGCATCACTTATCTCGCTTCTATCGGCGGGCAGTTTCTTAGGCTCCAAAGGTCCTCAGAGATGCCGTGCTCATTTCAATTCGAACCTGTCCTTCAGTCCGGCAATCATCACCTCAAACTCGCCTGGCTCGACCACGGGCTTGTTGTCGGCGCCAATGAATGAAAGATCATCAGGCCGCAGCTGGAACGTCAAGGTTCTACTTTGGCCGGGAGTCAGATAGACTTTCGCAAAACGTTTAAGCCTTTTCCCGGCGGGCGATAGAGAGGCTACTAGATCGCTAACATAGAGTTGGACGACTTCCTTGCCAGCTCGTCGACCACTATTGGTTACAGTAACGCTGACCGAAAGGCCACCATTGCTACTCACAGTCTTCTTATTGAGTCGCAGATCGCTATAGGCAAAAGTAGTGTAGCTCAGCCCGCTGCCGAATTCGAACTGGGGCGTGAAGGCCATATTCCCAAAGGCGGTATCCTCTGTTTCGAATGGCTTATGATCGTAGGTAATCAAACCGTTCGGCGTACGCGGGTAGGTGAAGGGAAGTTTTCCCGACGGATTAAAGTCGCCGAACAGGACGTCGGCAACTGCCTGTCCGCCCTCATTGCCCGGGTTGTAAGCCATCAGCACGGCGCCGGCTTTATCAACAATGCGGTTGATAATTCTGGGTCGTCCCTCCACCAGAACCAGCACCACCGGTTTGCCTGTGGCTTCAATGGCTTCGGCAAGTCTTAGTTGCGGCTCACCCAGATTTAGATCAGTAATGTTGCCGGGAGTCTCGGTGTAGGATCCTTCGCCAAGACACAACACGACTACATCAGCAGCGCCGGCGGCGCGCACAGCGGCAGGAATATCGACTTCCGCTTCGACGTCGGTAGGAGTGGAGTTTGAAGGAGATCCTGCGGGGCGAGTGATCTTCGTACCGGGAACGTAGGTCACGTTAGCTGCCCCGGCCTTCGCTTCGATCGCGCGTCGAATGGTCGGACGACCTTTTGGATAAAGTGACTCTTCCGAACCTTGCCAGACATAGGTCCAGCCGTTATTGAGGGAGATCAGCGAGTCAGCAGTCGGGCCAGTAACCAGGATTTTTCGATCTTTCGCCAGCGGCAAGAGGTCACTCGTATTCTTCAGCAGCGTCATCGATTCACGAGCCGCTTGCAAGCTAGCCTGTTGTGATTCGGGTAGTCCAATCTTTGACTTCAAAGCAGGATCCGGTATCGGCTTTTCAAAGAGCCCGAGCTCAAACTTTACTCTCAAGATTCGCCGCACCGCTTCATCGATACGCGACTGGGGTACGGCGCCTTCCTTAACCAAAGCAACCAGGTTATCGCTGAAGCTGTAGTCGAGCGGCACCATGCTCATGTCGATGCCGGCCATCACTGCCATCCGGGTTGCTTCCTTCTCGGTGGCCGCAACACGCCAAATGGTTACCAATTTCTTGATGTCTTCCCAGTCAGAAACTACAAATCCCTTGAAGCCGAGTTCATCACGAAGGATGTCAGTCAAGATGTGATGATTGATGTGACCGGGAATGCCGTTGATCTCCGCGGAGTTGACCATCACGGTGTGGGCGCCGGCTTTGACTGCGGCGTCGAATGTCGGCAGGAAATATTCCCGCAGATAATTTTCCGGGATCCAGGCCGGGGTGCGGTCGCGAC
>JBGQJH010000264.1:0-4548 GCA_041498935.1 Pyrinomonadaceae bacterium
ATCCTCTTCAAAAAAGAAACGAATCTTGTCGCCGGAGGTGAGGAAGTAGTCATCGCTGAGGCGGTTTTGTTCGCGGGTCGAAAAGATCGAGATGATGCCACTCGGGTCAAATTCGTGAACCAACTCTTCGGCACGCGCACGCAAACGATCGCATGACCGAGTTTCAACAAACCCCGTCAGGATCAGATAGCCATCACGATCGTATTGCGCGCGCTGTTCGGGAGTGAGTCTCATTCGGAAAAGGGTATCACAGCCGTGGCGGGCAGCAGTTGATTGGCGTTCTTCAACACCAAGAGAACAGCGGACTTTGCCGCCTTTCATTTTGGTACCTATACTATTTAGGAAAGGATTGCTGGAGCCGGCTGCCGGAGTTGAACCGGCGACCTTCTAATTACGAATCAGACGCTCTACCAACTGAGCTAAGCCGGCTTCGAATGAATTCGCTTGCCTCGATTTTGCCAAGCGAGATTGCACTATACGAATGCGAAGTTTGCAGTGTCAAGCAGGCATATAACGCAAGCTGCTACCACCCCACGCGGGCTGCCCGCGCGGGACCCGGTTAGCTTGCGCGCGCAAACTAACCGTTTGCTTTACGAGACTAAAGCCGGGCGAATGGAAATAGGGAGGACTTGAGCGATATGGGCAGAGAGCAGATGAGAAACCTGGAGATTTCCAAAATTGGCGCCAGCCAGGTAAACGAATTTGAGTACCAAAAACATCAGGGCGAAATGACTGAACAGGAACACCCTGGGCAACAGGGAAGCGGAGGCAAGCGACTGACGCAAGCGGAGCGCGTGGCGCAAGTGATGGCCGCGGCCCATCGGAAGGTCGAGAAGAAGCGCAAGAAAGAGGGAGCGAAAGCTGGTTCCAAAAAGGGTTCCGCTGGTAAGCAAAAAGCTAAGAAGTGATGAAATGGCTGTGCGATAACCTTGAGGCATTGAGCTGCAAAGACGGTCCGGTTGCGCCACGGCCGGCGGTGGATCGTCCGCGGCCGGCCGCCGTGTACCTGCGCCGCGCGCTGTCTTTAGTCTTCCTGGTAATGCTCGTCGTCGGCAATACGCAATCGCCTATTGCGAAAGGCGTCGCTAAGCCGGGGGCGCAAAAGGGTTCAGTAGCGCCGGGGACGTTACCGTCGGCGGAAAAGGTGGTTGCCAGCTATTTGAAAACTATTGGCGGTAAGAAGCGCGTCGCGGCAATTAGAGATGCGAGCTATGAATGGCAGATTCAACTTAAAGACCAGCTGATGGGGCTCGCCAAGACACAGACCAAGATTCCTTCGTCTGTTCGCATGGAAATGAGTTTCGGAAACGGCCAGCTAATCTCAGCCGCAACTTCCAGGTCTGCCTGGACCCTCGGGCTTGACGGAAAACTCCACACGCTGACCGATGCGGAAGCGGCAGCGGCGCGACTTCAGGCCGCCCTCGATGCCAGTCACTTGCTGGACGTCAAGAAGAGCAGTGTTCTTGCGCGGGTTGTTTCGCTTAAAGACCTTGAGACAGGTCCCGCTTACGTCGTGGAATTCTCTCTCCGCAGCGGCGCGCGATTGCGGTATTTGTTCAGCCCCAATACAAAGCTGCTGGTCCGTATCGAAGACGACGCGCGCAAAACTACGACTCGCTTTGAAGACTATCGCGCTGAAGGAAACATTCTGGAGCCGCATCGTTTGAGTTTGAATAACGGCGGCACTGGAGAGCTGACGTTTCTGCTGCAACGCGCAAGTTACAACGTGGGGATTGCGGATGCGGTTTTCGATCCGCCTCGGGCTGCTGAGGCGCTGGATGTTGCCGCGTTGCTGCGCGAGGTTTCCCTCAATCAGAATCAACTGGAGAAGCGCTTTACGGAGTACTCCTTCGTACAGAAGGAAACTGATCGGGAGATTAGCGGCAAGGGCGAAGTGAAGAAGGAGACAGTCAAGGTGCTTGAGGTTTTTCCGTTGGCCAATCGCGATCCAATAATGAAATTGATTAGTGAGAATGGCCCCCGCAATGAAAGAGCCGTAAGTTCACCAAGATTGTTTAGAAGGTGGGCGTTGCCCACCGGTTCAACGTTGAGACGGCGGGCAATGCCCGCCTCTAAACGTCGCTGAAGAACATATGAGCAGAGTAAACGTCATCGGCGGTGGTCTGGCGGGAGTTGAGGCTGCATGGCAGGCGGCGCGCGCGGGCGCGCAGGTGCGTCTGTTCGAGATGCGGCCAGTCACCCAAACACCCGCTCATCGCACCGACAAGCTGGCTGAGATCGTCTGTTCTAATTCGCTGAAATCGGACGAAGTTGGTAGCGCACCTTACCTGTTGAAGGAAGAGCTGCGCCGCGCGGGCTCACTGGTGATGGACTCAGCGACAGCGACTCGTGTTCCCGCGGGCGCAGCGCTGGCCGTCGATCGCCACAAATTTGCCGAGCTTATTACGGAGCAGATCGAGAACAATCCAAACATCGAACTCGTCCGTGAAGAGGTGAAGGAAATTGATGATAACGAGATAACGATTATTGCGACCGGCCCGCTCTCGTCTGACGCGTTGACAGTCGAGATCATGAAACTCACCGGCAGCGACCAGCTTTACTTCTACGACGCGATCGCCCCGATTGTGGCCGCGGATTCGGTTGATCGCACGCTCGCGTTTCCGGCCGCTCGCTATGGCAAAGGCGGCGACGACTATTTGAACTGCCCGTTTGACGAGGAACAATACGCGCGCTTTTACAACGCCCTAATTGCAGCGCAGAGCGTTCCACTTCAGCGCTTCGAAGAGACGCGCTGGTTCGAGTCTTGTTTGCCAATCGAGGAACTTGCCCGTCGCGGTGTTGATACGCTGCGCTTCGGCCCGATGAAGCCTGTGGGTCTGGTCGATCCGCGCAGCGGGCGCGAGCCTTACGCGGCGGTGCAGTTGCGCCAGGAAAATTTAATGGCTGACGCATACAGCCTTGTCGGGTTTCAGAATCATCTACGTTACGGCGAACAGGCGCGAGTGTTGCGGCTGATACCGGGGATGGAGCAGGCGGAGTTTTTGCAGTTTGGCCAGATTCATCGGAACACTTACATCTGCTCGCCGCGCGTGCTTTCCGCAACGATGCAAATGCGCGAGCGCCCCAACATCTTTTTCGCCGGGCAAATCACCGGGGTCGAAGGTTACGTTGAATCGGTAGCGATGGGCTGGCTCGCCGGACAAAACTCTGCACGACTGCTTTTGAGTCGTGCGCTGGTTTGCCCGCCGCGGTTAAGTGCGATGGGCGCGCTGGCTCGTTACGTTTCCCACGCGGAGACAAAAAACTTCCAGCCCGTGAACATCACGTTTGCACTGCTCGAGCCGCTGGCGGAACAAGATCGCAGGCGCGTACGTAGAAAACGAGAGCGGCACCAACTTCAGGTCGAACTAGCGTTGAAAGAATGGGACACTTGGCTGCAAGAGATACACGACCGGGCGACGGATTTTCAGGTTGTCGCATGAAGGCGCCGGCGCCAGCAAAGATTTGTTCCGTGCTGCTAATTCTTGGGTTGCTTGGCCTCAGCCTCGCGAGCATGGTTGTGGCGCAATCCGGCCGTAATAAAGAAAAGACGCCCAAGGCCTCGCCGACAAAAACGAAATCAACTGGTCCGAATGTCGAGCCGGGCAGGTCTTCTACGCCCTCGAGTTCAACTACGCAGGGTTCTGGCAATCAGTCCCGCCCCAAGGAGCCTCCAAAAGATAACTCCGGCGAAGAGATCGACCCGGCGGACACGGTGCGGGTCACTTCCAATCTCGTGCCGATTGCGGCTTCGGTAGTCGACCTAAAGGGTCTTGCCATTATTGGACTGAAGCTTGAGGATTTTGAGTTGCTCGTTGATGGCCAGGTGAAGCCGATCAGCGATATGACACGCTCGGAAACCAGCGTGCGAATGGCAATGCTTTTCGACAATAGCGGCAGTTTGGATTTTGCGCGCGAGTTTGAGAAACAGGCCGCAATGCACTTCTTTCGTAGAGTAATGCGACCCGCGGATGAGGCGGCAATTTATTCTGTGGAAACAGAAAGCTACCTGGCGCAGCCGCTGACGAGCGATGTCGGCAAACTTCAACGAACGATCGAAAGCTTTGGCAAACCGGAAGGAGCTACCTCGCTCTTCGATGCAATCATCGATGCCGCGGCTTATCTTCGTCCTTACAATGGCCGGCGGGTGCTGGTCATTGTTTCGGATGGTGTGGAAACTACCAGCCGAAACGATTTTGAAACGACAATCCAACGAGTGCTCGCTGACGACTGTCAGATCTTCATCGTGCAAACCGGGCTCTACGATGGCGCTAACCTGCGCGCGCTCGCTGCCGAGCGGCGGATGGAGCAGCTCGCCGGCCAAACCGGCGGTGCAGTTTACATTCCCAAGACAACGACTGACCTTGACGCGGCATTCGAGCAGATCGCTGCCGACCTCGCACATCAATACGTGCTTAGCTATTACCCCGGAGACGAGCATCGCGACGGCCGTTTTCACGTGATTGATCTCCGACTCAGATCGCGAAAAGACGTGCGCGTGCGAGCACGTAAGGGATATTATTCTCCGAAGGCCTCGAATGTTGCCGC
>JBGQJH010000265.1:0-4547 GCA_041498935.1 Pyrinomonadaceae bacterium
CGTTCGTCTCAAAACAGTAACCAGAACCTTGACGCGGCCCGCAGTCAGCAGCAGAATTGCACGAGACCTAAAATTCATTGCCGCGCCGTTTCGGCAACCGCTAACAAACTTCTCGTTTGCACTAAACTTTTGCTGGCTCCTGAAAGGAGGAGTGACATGGCAAGCAAAGCGAGCGTAGGCGGACATCCCGTTCATCCGATCCTGATTCCGTTTCCTATCGCTCTATGGTCCACGTCGTTTGCAACCGACGTGGTTTTTTATTTCTGTCGTAACGATAGCCTGCCTTTGATTTCTAAATTCATGCTGGCGGCCGGCTGCCTGGGGGCCCTGGCTGCGGCTGTGCCGGGAATTATTGATTGGCTCAGCATCAAAGACGCGGCAGTGAAGCGAATCGCCAATTGGCACGCTCGCTTAAATATCATCGCGCTGATCGTCTTTGCGATCAGTCTTTACTTCCGGATGAGGATAGGCGCGCATTGGGTCAACTACCGCATGCGGATTCCATTCTTGTTGTCGCTGTTGGGAGTAATACTGATTTCGATTTCCGGTTGGCTCGGCGGCGAACTCGCTTACAAACATGGGGTGGGAGTTTCCCCGCAACACGACTCCCCCGAAGAAGAAGCGGCGAAAGTAAGACTTCCCTAGCAAAGATGAGGGATGAAGGCGGAAGGATTCAGCCTTCATCCCTCATTTTTCATCATTCATCCCTTGTTGATCTCACCTTTCGCGCCGCTGAAATCGTAAGTGATATGCAGACGCAGAAACCCATCCGGCACTTCCGCGCGCACGTCTTTCACCTGCGCCTTCACCGAACCATTGCTCGCTTTCACCGGTATCAGCAACTGCAATTGCTGCGGGCGTAGAATCTCGAGCGGATTCACCCGGCTGTCGATTGCGGTGCGCACAAACACCGTCACGAAATTATTAGCAAACGGCGCGACGCCCTCAAGGTTGACACCTTCGACATTCACGCGGCCGTAGAGCGTCTGGCTGGGCTGATCAAAGGAGAGTTGAATTGTCGTCTGTGCCCAACCCTTAAACTGCACGCAGTTTCCCAGCAGATTGTACTTGCCGCTAAAGACAAGTGGCGTTGAGATCTTGCTACCGACAAACTGCACCAGTGTTTTGACGTTGTTGTCTTCCGCCGCCAGCGTCACGCTGTTCGTGCAGCCGCCCTGAAACACAGCGTGCCTAATATTGGAAGAACCCGGTGTGTCAGGTGTGCCCGCGAGGTTGAATGTTGGCGGACCGAGATCGCGAAAAACTGTTCCCAGCAGTTCGTCAAAAAAACTGGCGCTGATGGAAATCACCACCGTCCCCGGCGGATCGCCTCCCGCCGGCGGAGCTGCTACACGCGCGCCGGGAATAGCCTTCGCGCTCGGCACACCAAGAAAAAAGACAGCGGCAGCGGCGCCGATGATGAGTCCCAAGAGCAGCAGTAGTATGTATCTCATCGGTATTCTTAGTAACTGGTTTATTGCACCGGCGACGGTGACGGCGATGAAGACGAGGGAGACGCGCTGGTAGTTGACGCCGCCGTATTCATATTGTTCAACAGCGCTTTGACTAAAGCCGCAACCGTGTTGGTGAACGCGTCAATCTGGGCGCGCACTTGCTCGGGTGGCACCTTATTAAGTCCGGGTGGCACCTGAAACAGCGAGTCGTCGACGTTTGTGCTGATGTCGCGCATCTCCGCGACAATCTTCGCGCCTTTTACTCCCTCTACGTTTCCGCTCGCCTGCGAGGATACGTCGACCCTGAGTGGCAGTCCGGTCTCTTTGTCAACGTAGAAGAACGCTTCGGTATTCACCTGGCCCGCCGACGTCGACGTATTAGTGGTCGTCGCGTAACGATACTTATCCGCCGGGCGGCCGTTCATAGTGTCGTCTCCAACTCGCTCCACGCCCTTCTGTTTCTCCAGATAAGAAACGATCTGGCCCGGTGTCATTAATTTTTGCAGTTGAAAGCCGGTCGCTTCCGGAGTCAACTCCGCATATTGCTTACGGCCAGGTATGATTACAATGTGTTTGTCGCCCTGCTCGAGGTAGATCAAGTCGGAACCATCCGGCAGCTTGAACGACACGCGGCGATCGGCGCCATTGCGCGCCACTGCGGCAGACAACGAAGGAATTCCGATGGTCTTTTGTCCGCCTTCCGTTTCAGCGCTGAACACCAGGACCGCACGATATTTTTCCGGTTCGCGCGCAGCAATCACCGGCGCCGGCTCGGGTGAAATATTTGCACTCGCGTCTGTTGGCGAGGTGTTGGCATTGGCCGCTAGATTCGTATTCGAATTTGCATTCGTATCGGCTCGCTGACAAGCGCTGCCGGCGAACGCAAGCAGGCTAATCGTCAAAAGAGAGATTATTTGTGGTGTTTTTGAGACAGTAGTGTGCATAAGATCTCCGAAGAATTCGAGCACCGGGGCCCGGTTACTATAAGGGGGGTTTTTGCAGGGGAAGTTGTAGGATACCACGTGCGGGCAGCGAGACAAACAGCTGAGTTTAGAATTCAATCTTCAGGTTGCTAGTGGCCAAGGCGGCAAGCTGAAGCTTGATGTACCCTAAACTCGCCGGAGCATTGACTTGGCACCCTGTTTTGGAATAGAAGCGCACTGCTCTTTCAGTTCCCTACTTGTGAGTGTGGCCTATGAAACAAATTCCTGTCCTGCTTGTTCTCGGATTTGCGCTCTCGCTTTGCAACTTAACGAATAAGCTTAAAAGCTCAAACAGCTCGAGCGGGCCGGGCAAGTCGGCGTCGAGCGATAGTGGCGGCGAAGCTGAGCATGCGACGCCCACTGCGGCGCAGACTCAGGCGTTGGCCGGCGGCCAGACCGTTAAATGGGACCAGCAGGGAATGTCGTGGAAGGTGCCACCCCAGTGGAAAGAGGTCACCAATGAATCGAAGGAACTTGTCTGGAGCTCACCCGGTGGGTCGGAAGCTGCAAACCTGATTGTGAGTATCTCGCCAATGGACGAGAGCTTCCCCACCGACATCAGCATCAAGGCGTTCTTCGATGGCGCCAAGACTCGCGCCAAGAATGGCGAGGTTGATGAAGTGAAGTGGCTCGAGATCGACGGCCTGAAAGGCATTGAGTTTCGCGAAGCGAATCCCGAGAAGCCGGACGGTTTCAGGCGACTACAGTGGATGGCTTACCGAAAGTATGCCGGCCAGGTGCAACTGGTGAACCTGATGCTTTCGAGCAACGGCAAAGGTTTCCCCAAACATCAGGACGAGATGTATGGGGTTATGTATTCAACGAAGATTGTCCACTGAAGAACTTTGGGGGAAAAGGGGAACGGGTAAAGGGGAAAGGACTCCAGTTGCTCTTCCCGTTTCTCTTTTACCATTCCCCTTTCCCCTTTACCCTGTTCCCCTAATTCTTTTTGATGTAGTTTCGGTGAATCCACGCGCCCTTCTCTGCGCGATCGCGAGTTTCAAACATGATGTTCTCATCGTTTTCTCGCGTCAAAAGGTTTACGCGAGCGTTGACATCTTTGTCTGAGCCCTTCGCCTTATCCGTTTCAGAGAGAAATCCTTGCACACTCTCAGCCGATGCTGGTTTGAATTTATCCGGCTGCAACTCCGCAATGGCCTCGATCGCGTTCGCCTTCAGCAGCTTTGGCCAGAGCTTCTTGAAGAGCACGTTTGATCCATAAATGTCCGCGCTATTTACCTTCCCGTTTATCGCGAACACATAACCGATAACGTCGTCGCTGCGGTTCGGAATGTTGGCAAGTGCTTTGATGTAACTCTCGGCCGTCTCCTGGACTCTGTCGTTTTCAACCGCAAGCTGAAGGCTCGACGACGACACGTTCGAATTAACTCGCGTGCCCACGTTTCGACTCAGCTTGTCCTGGGCCACGGTTACACTTTCCCACACGCCGCCCTGCGAGTTCTCACGTTTGGCTGCCAGCTTGATTTCTTTTGTCGCCACGGCGTCAGACGAACTGCTGAAAACCTTAGACTGTTCATTGCCGCGTCCGCTCCATCTGCCATGCTCCACACAAAACGCGGAAATCGGCAGCTTGCCTGAGCGCGGCGGCACGATCAGATCGACGCCGATCATGCGATCCTGCTGTCCGCCCTTTACGATGTCTCCGGATTGAACATAAACGTCTTCGTCAGAAAAATTCTGAATGGAGAGTTCGTTGACGCTCCTTGTCTCGTAGACCACGACTTTCTTTTGCACGAGCGCTTCCTGAAGCGTCAGAAACGTCTTCGCCTTAATTACGTTTTTTCCGTGAACGAGAAAGATGGTCAGATTCTTGTATGTGTACGGTCCGGAGAGGCGATAGTTGCCGGCTTGAGTTTCCCCCTGGCCTTGTCCACCGGCGCCGTAGCCGCCACCTGCGCCATTCCCTGAACCTGCGCCGCCACCTGATGCCGCTTTGCGCGCCTGAGCACTGATCAGCACCCCCATTGAAACCACAACCGATAACAGAACTACCCCGAGTGTTAGAACCAACGCTTGTCTCTTCATTGTCTTGTCTCCTAAGGTTGTTTGGGGCGGTGACGTTCCTACCTGCTTGGGTACGCCGCCCTCC
>JBGQJH010000266.1:0-4534 GCA_041498935.1 Pyrinomonadaceae bacterium
ATGTTTCTGCATGAGTTTCAAATAGCTGCTTTCATCCGCAGCTGCTTTTGCGCGGATGACTCGAACCAATGCTCGTTTTTCAATATCACGCCACGCGCTTAGTTTCTTCACCAAAGACAGCGTGACGGCGAAGTCACTTAAAGCAGGCAGTTCAGCTTCCCGCCACTCATTTGTGCCAGTGCCCAACATGCACCTCAGCTCTTTAACTGCCTCTGCTTGAAATCTCTCAGCATCGCCTCCGTGCTTCGCTGCCATTCGTCGTTGGACTGCCAAGCCAATGTTTCGAAGCTGGAACCGATCCCAGTCGCCCGGTTTCGATTTGTCGGGGGGTTTATCGAGTTCAAATATCATGGACCCTTCGGCGAGTTTGCGAAGTGTGTTTGCCGACGTGCGATAGTTAGATCGAGAAGCAAGCTTCTTCTCCTCATTCAAGACAAGTTTCATTACTTCCGGGCTGGTCGGGCGAAAACCAAGCTTGCGATAAAACCAGAACGCGCCCGACTCGATGCCTTCGTCGTTTTCAAAACCGATTTGATAGGGATCGATAGAAAAAACGGTGACCCCCAGCAGATGACGAAAGATGTTTAGAATGCGCGCGTAGAGCCAGGCGGTTTCGCCGTCGCGAAAGGTGTAGTAGAGATTGAACCCACTCTCCAATCGCTCAAAAAGCGAGAGGCCCTCGAAGTAACCCACGGGCACGCCATTCTTGAAGATCATGGCTGCGTGATAGGCGCGCAGGGGCAAGCGCTTGCCCGCCGGCACGCCTATAACAAAAACATCAACGCCGCGACCCAGATTTGTCTTGAGAACTCTGTTGGGGTCGCCATGAGTAAAGCCATACAACTCGCGATAGCGCACGGTGGAAGCTGCGCGCGTCATGTCCAGGATCGCTTCGCCCTCTTTCGACGAGACTTGTTTCAGCGCGGGCGGCGGGTTTTCCAGCTCGCGCCTCAGGGAAACATCTCTTCTTTGGATGAGCGGCTCACGATGATAGAAAACTTTCGCCCCCTTTGACATCGCCAGGCGCATGCCCGTGCGCGTGGCACGATAGGCCGGAGTCCAGCGCACATAAAGTTTTTGTGAGTCGTAGAGCTCGGCCTTTTCTTTGTCAGTCTTTGGTAAGGATTCGAATCGCTGAATCAGCCAGGCGAGGTCTCTAGCCGAAGGATGTTCTACTGAATTGCCTGTAGCACTGTGAAGCCATGTTTTGTAAGGCACGTTCGCTTCAACCTGCGCATCCTCTTCAAGCAGCGGCATGAATCTTGGCCAGGTTTCCGCCAGACGGTTTTCGTCCTCGAACCAGCCCCAATCGAGCGACACGTGACCCGGCTGACTGCGAGGTCTTGCTAACCAGCGAACGATGTAATAGCTGAACGTATCGGTGACCGCAGTGCTGGCGATTCCCGAAACTTCGGGCGTGTCGAGCGGCGAAAGATCCACGTCAGCAACGCGCAAGTCCTCGACGCGTTTAGCAAAGCTCTTGAGGAACGACTCGGCCATTCGCCTGACGCGCGCGCTTTGCGGATAGGCGCAAAGGAAGAGCAGAGTTTCATGAAGACGAATTAAGGTTTCGGCATTCCTGAGTGTTAGTCGAGAAAGGCGTGAAAGAATTCGTGCGACGCTTTCGTGCTCCCGGGAACCAAAGCGACTCTTCAATTCATCGAGCTGGTCAAGCAGGCGATTGATGGAGTTTAGTGGCAAAGTCGGAAATATTTAATCAACAGCAAACTCATTTCAAATGCTTCCGCATGAACGTGGCAATCTTCCAGGCATCGATCGCTTTCCAGGGCAGCGACGCCATGGTGTAATGCCCGCAGGGAAGCCAGACCACATCGAGCGGCAAATTGTAGCGCTTCGCTTCGGCAATCGTTTCGTGTGTGAGATCGAGCGGAAACGTCAGATCGTAACGGGCGGCAATAAATCGCATTGGACGGTGGCCCAGTTGCGACAGGCGAGAGATGAAAGGCACAGGACTAATCGGCGCCCAGTATTCCCGCAGTTCGTCTAAAGTTAAATGGTCGCCAAACCCGGCGCGCAGATGGCGAGTAGACAAGCCACGCCAGGCAACATCCGCTACATAACCCGAGACGTGATTGAACGTGCCGGCGTTGATATCCGGCTCGTGGGCGAAGGCGAGAAACGCGATGCACGATCCGACGCTGGTGCCCAGGATTCCAATGCGTTCGTAACCCTGCTCCTTTAGCCATCTTACCGCGGCCCGCGTATCGAGGACCGCCTGCCGCATCGATTGAATGGTGCGGCCTATATTTGTGCTGACCAAATGGTCAGCTCGCTCGAGTTCAGGTGGCCGGCGCTGTTCATGATAGGGAAGAGTCAAACGCAACGCCGACATCCCGATGAAATTAAAAATCCGGCAAGCTTCAACATGACTCTCCGGCTGCGCATTCCACTGCGGCAGCACGACTACGGCTGCACGAGGATGCCTCGCCCGCTTCGCCTTCACCGGAAAATAACGCGCGCGCGCCAGGTTGTTTTCAACCGCCGGTGTGTGGATAGCGCTAGTCCAGGTTAGTTGGTCACCCTGAAGTTGAAAGTCGGGGATTTCCGGCAGGGCATAGAAATCCTCGCTGCACGCCATTGCCTGCTCGGCGTGATTACGCAGCACCTGGCGGGGATCATCGCCGTTCACATGGTCGCTGATGAACTGTAGGCCCCACTCAAACGGCCGCACCAGGCGGTTGTTATCCCGCTCGTGATGTGCGCGTTCGCGCCCGTGCATCCAATGTTTATACAATTTCTAACTTTGACCTCGCCACGGTAGTGTAAACAGGCGGAGGCGAGAAGGCAAAAATGCAAGAATCAGAATTGGCCTGATGCTCAGGCAACAAGTGTCTGGCGCATTACGTCTCCTCTCCGCTACAATTTTGCTCGTTAACTACTCTGCCAGAGAACGGAAGGCAGTTTTGCGAATGAATACTTCCCACTCATTGCTCACTTTCGAACCCATTAGCCTGTCGCGCTGGTTTCAAATCAACACTTGCAAGCCATGGCTAAAACTATCGCTGCTTTGCCTGTTGCTTGCCTGGACAGGTGCCTGCTCGCAAAGTAGTCGGGAAGAGCAGGCTCGCATGCAAAAGGAAATTGACGACCTCAAAGAAGGACAACGGCAAATACAGGAACAGATCAAGGAACTGAAGGGTGATCAGCCGCTCAAGCGTGTGGCGCCGGCGAAATCACAAACCCCTTTCGATATCGACATTGACAAGAGCAGCCTCGAACATAAAGGTAACGAGCGGGCCCGAGTGGCCATCATCGAGTTTTCCGATTTTCAATGCAGCTACTGCCTAAGCTATGTGACTCAAACGTTGCCGCAGCTGGATAAGGATTACATTCGGAGTGGCAAGGTTAAGTACTTCTTTCGTAACCTGCCGTTGACTAGCGCCCACCCTAATGCATTTCGCGCCGCCGAGGCGGCCCATTGCGCCGCCGAGCAGGGAAAGTTCTGGGAAGCCCACGATCGTTTCTTCGCTAATCAGGACACGCTTAACCCAAGCGATTGGCTGCCGCATGCGCGGGCGCTTGGTTTGGATGTTGCCAAGTTCGATGAATGTTTGAGGAGCGGCAAGTTTGATGAAGGGATAAAAAAGGATATTGACGAAGCGCAGAGCCTTGGGATTGAGGGCACACCCGCGTTTCTAATCGGCGTCATGGCGCCTAATGGCCAGACCGTCAGTGTGCGAAGGGTAATGCTTGGCGCGGAGCCTTACGATAGTTTCAAGCAAGCGCTGGATGAATTGCTTTCGTCACGGGGAAAATGACGAAGCACGCTTTTCCGTCCGGGGCCGCCGGTCAGCAATTGAGGGCCAAAGTTCTTGGCGCAAAATAAATCCGCCGATAAGCTTAAATGCTTACCGGCGGTTTTATATTTTAGTGAGTTTCGTCAGATCAGTCTTAAAAAACGATCTACGCCTGCCGAAACTCTGATGCGGTTTTAGTTCTGCGTGGAGTTAACCATGCAGTAGTCACCAATGCCATTGGGTCCATTCAGGCTGTGGTACAGGTTCCGCTGAATGAGAAAGTTTCGGCTTCCCAACGTCATATTGGCCCAGGAACCGTTGCCCACCTGGTATTGAGCGTGGCCGAAGGTCCAGGCACATTTGTCTGCGTTTTCCGCACCGCCGCTGTCAACCCAACCGGAGCGCGGATCCGGATCCGTTGTAGCCTCTTCCAGTTCGTGAGCAATCACCGAAATCATACCATCAACACCGGGATTCGAGTTGGGGCTGATCGTCTGGGCTGCGCAGCCACTGAGGCAACGATTGGCATTGCCAACAAATGAGTAGCGAACGTGTCCAGCACTGGGCGTGGCGGCCGTATGCCAGCCACAGTAGAGCCGGCAGAAACCGCTTAGTTCGTTCACGTCGGTTGACGTAAGCACGAAATAGACGCCATTCGCATTGTATGGCAATTGGCTGGAAGTGATCTTAGAGTTAACAATCGTGAGAATGTCCGCATCTTTAAGTCTCGTGCCACGCGAATAAGCGTCCGTCGTTTCGCCACCGTTAAATACTCC
>JBGQJH010000267.1:0-4495 GCA_041498935.1 Pyrinomonadaceae bacterium
GATGAGACGCTGGGGAATCCTTACAACGATATCGGTAGTTACCTGCTAGCCAAGGGCGATTCTTACAGCAGCGTGCGCTGGTTCAAGCGCGCGCTGTATGCCCCGCGTTATGAGTCTTACGCCTTTCCGCATTTCAACCTCGGCCGGATTTACGAGAGGCGCAAGAAGTATCTGGAAGCAGCCAGACACTATGGCAAGGCGCTGGAGCAACAACCGGGCTTCACGGAAGCAGCCAGCGGACTGCATCGCATGCAAGCGCTGCTGAACTGAGTGATGAGTGAGTGCTCAGTTAGCCAGCAGGCCATTTTCCATTTCTAATTTATCAGTTTCCATTTGAAGACGAGGAGAATACTGAGGGCTACCTCTGACTGAGGTGGCAATGTCAACCGGGAAATGGAAACTGATCGTCGCTAGCTAACTCATCACCCATCACTTCCCTTGATCTTCGTTTTCACCCGGTTCTCGTCCACAGCCACGTAGACAACCTCGGCTTCCGTCACGCGCACCTGCTCCTTCGACGATCCGACTCTCTCCGTTTCGACAATCACGCGAATCGTGATGGACGTGTTTCCTATGCTCACTGTTTCCGCGTAGAAACTCACCAGGTCGCCGACAAACACCGGCTTGTGAAAAATAACTTCGCGCATCGCCACCGTTACAAACCGAGGCATGCCGGTGCGGCGGTGCGCTTCTATTGCCCCGGCCATGTCGATATAACTGAGGATGACGCCGCCGAAAACTGTGCCCTGCGAATTTGTGTCGCGGGGCAGAAGCGTAATTCGTATTGCCGGATCGCGGTAAGAGCTCATTTGCATTTTCCTGATCTAGTAATAGTGGTTCCAAATCAGAACCGGGAGCGGACCGGGGTCCCCAGGCGGGCAGCCTGCTTGGGGTGGTGGATGCGACCGGGTCCCATGCTCAGCGTTGAATCGAGTCACTTCGACTGCATCCCTTAAAGCGTCCTTAGTAGCGGAACAAACTCGCGGCGCGGGTGTCTAAGTTCGCGGCTGGCCCCGTCAAACCTTGGTCAAACCTCGTATATGAAAGGTCTCCGAAGCCATGCCTACCACACTTGTGCTCTATCAGCTCAGCTTGATCTCGATCAGTCTCCTGCAAGACGATACTTCCTCTGATTTCAATGGCCTTGGCAAGAAGCTACTGGGAGGTTTTGTCCTCGCAGTTGTGGTTGCCGTCGCTTACACATTCATCAGACTGCGCTTGCGCGACAAGAAGCCGCCCAAGGAATTTATTTCCATCAATCCTTTCCAGAGGACAGATGAGACTTCGAAAGTCAGCCGCGATTAGTTCCCTGAACCTAAGTCTTTAACTGCCGACTTGTCCAGTCCGTTATTGCCAGCTTCAACTCGTCGAGGTGGCCTGCGAAGAAATGGCCTGAGCCTTTGACCACGTGCAGCTCAACACTCGCATTGTGTTGCTTGATCTGATCCACCAAATCCAGCAGCCGCGGCATGCTGCCAAACTCATCCTGGTCGCCATGGACAAACAGTATCGGCCTGCGGCAGGCCTCGAGAAAGCGAAAGTCATACTTGTCTACGGGCGTCCCGATACTAATCATATTCCGAACCCGTTCGTCTAACAGTCCAACTTCCAACCCCACGCGCGCGCCAAATGAGAAACCACACAGCGTGATTGGCCGTTCAGGGTAAGTGTTCGCGAGATACTGCAAGCCCGCGCGAACATCTTCGAGTTCACCGCGTCCTTCGTCGTGCTCGCCGGTGCTTTGTCCCGCCCCGCGAAAGTTTATTCTGAGCGAAGTCAAACCGGCATCATTGAGCGCGCTGGCGGCGCGAAACACGACCTTGTTGTGCATCGTCCCGCCACCCAGCGGATGTGGATGAAGCACCAGCGCAACTCCCAACGCCGCACCACTGCGCGGCTCTTTGAGGATTGCCTCAAGCTGGCCGTGGGCTACGGGAATGAAGAGATTGCCTGCCGGATACACTAAGCAAAACGTATCACAGATATGCGCGTAACGATCAAGCGGCTCGTGGTTAGCCTGGTTTAGAGTTTGAGTTGGAAGTGCGTCTTTCGTGAATCCAACAGGAGTTTGACTTCGAAAGCGTGAAAGTTTAGCTTTCCCTCATTGAACAACAAACTCTCAGTCTCTACCACCCCACGCGGGCTGCCCGCGCGGGGACCCCGGGGGAGCATCTCCACACCCGGATTGGCGAATCGTGCAGGGAGGGTGGCGTTATGGCCGACGACGATTCACTAACAGAAGCGCGAGAAGCTGCGAAAATTCCTTTCCAGGATATTGTCGAAAGCTCCAGAATTATTGCTGAGACCGCTTCTGAGGCAATCATCACCATTAACGTAGACAGTCGCATCGTGTTTGTTAACCAGGCCGCGGTGCGCATTTTCGGCTACCCGATGGAAGAAATGCTCGGGGCCGAGCTCACTATGTTGATGCCGGAATACCTTCGTCACCTGCATCGCCAGGGTTTCGGGAATTACCTGGAAACCGGCCAGAAACATATTTCCTGGGTAGCGGTGGAAATGCCCGGGCTTCACAAGAGCGGGAGGGAGATTGCGCTGGAGCTTTCTTTCGGGGAATTTCAAAAGGACGGCCAACGTTTTTTCACCGGCATCGTGCGCGACGTCACCAAGCGAAAACAAGCCGAGAACCGCCTGGCGGCTTTACAAAGAGTAACTGACTCGGCGCTGGCCCACCTGTCGTTGGATGAATTGCTTTCAGAGTCGCTCAACCGGATACGCGAGGTCTTGAATGTAGACACAGTGGCGATCCTTCTGCTGCGGAAGGAAGGAGATGAGCTCGTCGCCTGGGCCGCGCAAGGTCTGGAGGAAGAAGTTGAACTCGGCGTGCGGATACCGTTAGGTAAGGGTTTTGCCGGCAGGGTAGTCACGCAGGGTCGACCCATCATTATCGAGGACATTAACCAGGCAGATGTTTACAATCCACTGCTGCGCGAGAAAGGCATCAAGTCGTTGCTCGGCGTTCCATTGTTTGTTGAAGGCCGTATCACCGGCGTACTTCATGTCGGCAAGCTCGAGCTTGCCCATTTCACGGAAAACGATGTGCGCCTGTTGCAGTCAGCGGCGGATCGAATTGCGCTGGCCATTGAGAACGCCCGACTCTACCAGGTTGAAAAAACCGCGCGAGCTGAAGCGGAAGATGCAAACCGGGCCAAGGATGAGTTTCTTACAATACTCTCCCATGAACTTCGCACGCCACTGACACCCATCATTGGTTGGGTCCACATGATGAAGAACGGCATTTTGCCTGAAGCTGAATTCAACAGAGCCCTGTCGGTGATTGACAGAAACGCGACCAGCCTCAAGCGCTTGATAAACGACTTGCTGGATATGTCGGCAATATTCAGTGGCAAGATGCGGCTTGAAAAAACGACGATCTCTCTTGCCGGCGTCTTGTCGGAATCGGTTGAGTCGATGTGCTCCTTCGCACGAGACTCAAACGTTCACCTGCAATTTGAGATTGCTGATGGAGCTGCCGCTTTGACGATAAAAGGGGATCGGGAACGTCTCAATCAAGCCTTCGGTAACATTCTCCACAACGCCATAAAATTCTCGCCTGTCGGCGGTGACGTGCGAGTCAGCTGCGAGGCCAGTGACTCTGAGATTATTGTTTGCATTGAGGATCAAGGCGAGGGAATACTGCCTGAGTTTCTACCACACGTCTTTGAACGCTTTCGACAGGCGGACGGTTCACGCACGCGCGCTTTTGGAGGACTGGGCCTCGGACTCGCTTTGGTTAAGAGTTTCGTGGCGGTCCACGGCGGAACAGTTGAAGCCAGTAGCGACGGCGCGGGCAGGGGAAGCCTATTTACCATCAAATTACCGCGCGATGCGAAACACCACGACGACGCCGGCAAGGAAGAACAGCGACTCGATCCTGAAAATAAAGAGAACGGCCCACGCATTCTGATTGTCGAAGACGAACCCGATACTCTGGAAATGTTGGCGGCCCACTTTCGCGTTCGAGGGTATGTGACGATCCCCTGCAATTCCTCCGCTGAAGCTATCGAGGTTGCCGGCCGAGAACATTTCGACATATTAATTTCGGATATTGCGATGCCAACAATGGATGGCCTGCAACTAATTAGGGATTTGCGGCAGCAGCAAGGTCTGGAGCGAATTCCCGCTATCGCGCTGACAGGATATGCCTCGGAAAAAGATGCGCAGGAGGCAATTGCTGCTGGTTTCAATATGCATCTTTCGAAGCCAATAGATCCGACTGAGCTGGCAGCGGCGGTCGAGAGGCTTTTGGCGTCTAATCAGAACCAGGAGCAATAGCGAGCAGGCTTCTGGCTTACCAACCGACCGATTATTACCAAAAGCGGGCGAGTAAGCCGCGACTTTGCGGCCACTACAGTTGAAACCCGGTCTGCTCCCGGTTCTGATGAGGGGGTGCGCCGGCTCAAACAGAATTCCTAGACAGGAATTCCCCTTTCGGCTAAATTAAGTTCCCCCCTTGTTCGCTGTCGGAGCGTTAGAA
>JBGQJH010000268.1:0-4487 GCA_041498935.1 Pyrinomonadaceae bacterium
AGAAACCAGCTTCGGCGGCAGTCTGAAAATAGAGCTGCTCAACTTCCCGGACAACGCTGGGCCAATCATGTTGGCGAGCTGTCTTCTCAGCTTCCCGACCGATGTCCCGAAGAGAATCGCGGTCAATCAGTCCGGTAACAGTCGCTGCTACCCAATCGTCGAGCGGAATAACAAACCCGTCCTTTCCCGAGTTGATCAGTTCGGCTGCGCCGGCACGATCCGAACTGAAGACGGGCAAACCAGAAGCCATTGCTTCCAACAGGACCATGCCGAACGCATCATAAGTCGTGGGAAAAACGAAGGCGTCCGCCGCCGCGTAGTAGCGCTCGAGCTTCGTTGTCGGGGGCAGAAAGCGAACGTTAGGCGCGCTCCAAAGATACCGCGTTGAGCGCGATACGATGATGAATTGCACTTGCGGGGTAGCTGCGGCCAACGCTTTGAGATGCACGTGAGCTTTGGTCAAGTCGCCGGCGTAGAGCGCGATCGTCTGGTCTTCTTTAATACCCAACTCAGCTCTTACCGCGGAACGGTCGCGCTCACGTCGAAGACTGTCGAAACGAGCCGCGTCCACGCCGTGGGGTATGACAGTGATCGCCCCGGGCACTTGATAGAACTCTCGCAGATCACGCGCGATCTTCTGCGAAATCGCGATAACCCGTCCTTCATAACGGCGATAGAAATGTTTCTCCGCGGCGGCCATTAATCTCAGCGAGGCGCGATTGCGCCTGCTGATTGAGCGGAGCGAATTCAAATACGCCGCGACGCAGATGTGCGCCGTCACAATGTTGGGCTCGCCGCCGCAGTACCCTTGCGTATGTCGAATCTCGTAATCTGCCAAGGCGTCAGCATGAGAGCGAAGACCTAACGGGAAAGTGTGCACAGAAGCTAACGCGCTACCGCGCCAGGCGCGGACATGATGAGACTGCCAGCGAGCATCCGCGGGCAGCTCGCAACGATTAGCGAAGACCGCAACCTCATGCTTGCGTGAAAGTTCGTCGGCCAGAATTTTCGTGTAGAGGTTGTGACCGCCATGATCGTGCAGGTCATGCACTACGAGAGCAATCTTCATATTACGCGGCTCAGCAGATACGGTAGGTTCCTGGGATGAGTGAAAATGTGTGCGGCGGCGTTCACTGGCGCGTGGAGACGTCCGAAAAAACTTCCAGCAAAGCCGTCAGGTGGTTTTTGATATTGAAATGTTGGGCTACTTCGATTGCACCAGTGCGCAGTCTCGCGTGCGTCGCTGGATCTCGCAGGCACTTGATGATGGCTTGCGCCAAACCTTTGGCATTGGACGGAGTGCCCGAAGCAAGGAAGCCATTCACCCCATCCGACAACCAGTCATGGATACCACCAACGTCAAAAGCGGCCACGGGCACGCCAAATTGCCCAGCCTCCAGCCCGACCAGGCCAAAGGGTTCAGGCCAAAGGCTGGGCACAACCAGCAGGTCGCATGCTTTGAGCAGGGCCTCTGTTTCGCGGCGCTCCACCCAACCGACAAATTCGATCTCCAGCTTCGGGCTTCGCGCGTCCGCAGCCCGTCGCTCTAATGCTCGACGCTCGCGTCCGTCTCCTGCAAAGGTCACGCGCAGAGGTGTATCCAATGTCGCGGCAACTTCAGGCAGGGCGTCAATGAAAACATGACCACCCTTGAGATATTCCATTCGCCCCGAGAAGAGCAAATTCAACTCCGCTTTCGGGTCTCTCTGAGCTACGACGCTTTGCTGTCCGGCCCCGTCTGCCATCAGCGAAGACGGAGTGGCAATCGCCTGCTTTCCACTCGCGTTTGCAGCCAGCGCGTAGTAGGGGAAATTGTAAGCACGCCGAGGCGACAGGCCATGCTTCATTAATTCCGCAAGCATGTGATCGGAGTGTGTCACAATCGCAGCGTAAGAATGCAGATTCTGCAGCCGCTTCGATTGCAAACTATGAAGCTTCAGCATAGTGACGGGACTCAAGCCCCCGCAACGATGCGGAAAATAATGCATTAGACATTGCCAGCCGAAGCGTCGGCTGCAAGGCTGCACAATTGGAAACTTGAAGGTCTTGGTGCCGCTAATGCATGTCCCGCTGTAGTCGTGCGCGAAGAAAACCGAAGGCGCGAGGCTGAGCACTTTATACTCCAGGTCTGGGTCAGCCAGCTTGTGTGAATAAATCACATCGGGACGCCAATCACGGAGAGCAGTAAGCGCCTCCTCTGCTCCCATTGCCGCAACACACCACGCGGGGGCGCCATCAGGCAGTTCAATTCGTGCCCGCTCCGCCGGCTCGTCAACTTCGGAGCAGAAAGCTATCTCATTTCCCGCACGAGATAACTCAGGAATGATGGTGTTGAGATACGTCTCGACGCCTCCAACTCTGCGATTGCTCCAATTGATAATGGCGATTCGCATCACAGTCACCTGGGGCGGCCCTTCATCGGTACGTTCTTGAAAAGTTGAACTCGAGCTTCATCGTGTGGTCATCAGTCATCTAGGCGGGACGTTCTGCACGTTTCAATGCGCCCTCGGGAGTAGACCGGCGCAAAGCAGAAATGGTTTGTTGAATATCGAACCGCTCTCGATAGAGCCTGGTGCCTGAGTTGCCCATCGAGATTCGCATCTCTTCGTCGGCCAGCAAACACTGCACGGCTTCGACCATGCTGCTAATGTCGCCCACCTTAGTTAGCTTCACGGCGTCGCTTTCAGCCCAGTAGCTCTCGGTCGCCTTTCCGGCGGTAGTCACCACCGGAACGCCATGCGAAAGCGCAGTCATAACACTGGTGCGCCGGCCGCTAACGCCGTCCTGATAAGGCTGCAACATTACGTCGCAGGCGCTTATATGCCGGGATATGCCTTCCGCGGAGAGGACACCCGTAGCACGCACAGCCTGTGATAAGTCAGGATGCAATTCGATTAGCCGATGGCGTAACTCCAGACTCCCTTTCCCTAGCAGCATCACTGCTAGTTTGTCATGTCCGTCCAGGAGCGGCGGCAAGAGTTCCAGCATCAGCTCCGTCATGTACTGGTCGTAGGCGCCGAAGTGGCCCACCAGAGGCGCGTCGGGGAATGCGTATTGAGCCCGAATCCTCCGGACGCCACCAGGATCGTCAACGACGGGAATGTTACTGGGCACCGGCAAGCATCTGAATGATTTTTGTCGACCAAGAACGAATGGCCGCAAGCGCGTTTCCCAGTCGGGAATCGAAACCCAGACGTGGCTGGCTGCTTTCAACAGGATAACAACCATCAGTCGATGCACGGCCGCGGCCATGTCCTGTTTCCTTGAGCCTTCACCGAAAGCCAGGAATGGCTCATGCACCATGATCTCAACCCGGTCGTGTTTGAGTTTCGCGCGCCGCCAAAGCCACAAACAAAATGGCAGGTTAATTGATTGGTAGCCGTAACCCTGGGGAACCCATTGGACCAGCAGGCGCCTCGGCGTGAGAAATTCATCCAGCACCTTGTCGACACGGCGTAAATCAACAGCGGCGAAGCGGCCCAACTCTCGATGGACAAACACGCCGGCCGAATCTTCCGCCCCGCTATCCGCCGCGCCCGACGCGAGTTCTCCCACCGACGGGCACCAGACGTGAACTTCATCACCAGCAGCCGCGAGCCCAGCGGCGACGAGTTTTGTGTAATCGCTGACGCCACCTGGTTGCGGCGGATACTCGCTCGTGATGACATGCCACTCAGCCATCATGCCTGGCTTCTTCAGGTTTTGGCTCCCAGACCATCTGAACCAATTCCTCCGACCAACCAAGCTGGCGATAGAGTTCGCGCGCTGGCAAATTGTTCATGATCACTTGGAGCTCGATGCGCGCGAGGCCAAGTTTTTGAAACCAGCCAGTCGCCATTAACACGAGTTTGCGGCCGAGTCCATGTCCTCTGTCCGGTTCAGCCACATAGACATCACTGATGAAGCCTGCTTGAGAGCCGCCGAAGTAAGGAGGAAGAGAGCGAATCCGCCCTGCCAGAAAACCAACTAACTCCCCATTTTTCTCAGCGACGAAGAGACAGGCGAAGCGGGTCAGTATTGGCGCCAGGGATGCCGTCCAATGACTAAAAGCATCCACCGGCAGATCGAGCAACATGCCATGGCTTTTCTGATGTTCGTATAGCGCTAACCATAGCGACTCGAGACGGAGAACATCGTCGCTGGTACCTGAGCGAATCAGGTAATCGCCGATTAACTCGGTTTCATCTTCCATGACGCTCTCTGCCTTCCCGATTCGCGAGCCGCGTGATCTTCACGCGATCTCGCGGGCAACAACGCCGGGCCAGTTACGTCTATCCAGTCCATGCTGTGCGAGAAAGGCAAGGACCAACCGCTCCAGCCCGAAGCCTACGCAACCAGTGAATGCGGCTTCATCCGGGTTGGTACTGATGTTAAGCGAACGACCAAAGTAATCCTGATGAAAGTTGAACGATCCGACCGCCAGCGTCTTTTGCTTGTAAGGCAGCACGGCGCGAATCTCAAACTTGAGATCAAAGGCCAACTGAAAT
>JBGQJH010000269.1:0-4479 GCA_041498935.1 Pyrinomonadaceae bacterium
CGGACGGCACAATCAAGGCGCGAATAATCCACATCGATCGCTTTGGAAACTGCGTGACTAATATCACTCGGGATGAGTTGACTGCGAAGCTGATCGACGGTGGCGCGAAGCTTGGGCTCAAGGGAAAGTGGGTGAAGTCGTTTCGCAATTGCTTCGCTGAAGAAACTGGCAGTCGCGACAAAGTTTTTGGGCTTTGGGGAAGTGCGGGCTTCCTGGAGATTGCCGCGTCAAGTGATTCGGCAGCAAAACTCTTAAAGGCGAAGCGCGGTGATCCGGTAGTTGTTTCCGAAAGATAGCGGCCTACATTCAGAGCGACACTCGAATCCAAGAACCGGGAGCGGACCGGGGTCCCCGGCGCGGCAGCCGCGCTGGGGTGGTGGTAGCGACCGGGTGCTGGATTCGAGTGTCGCTCTGAAGTTTAATTTTTCGCAAACTGCCTCAGTACCGCAACTTGTCACGCTTTGATCCGTTTGTTATCTTCGGTTCACACTAAAACCTTTCATGACTAACAAAGCAAACGCGTCGGCCGGTACTTCCGCAGCGGGACTCAGAGGAGTTGCGGTGGCGAGTTCGTCAATCTCCGATGTCGACGGTGAAAAAGGCGAGCTCGTTTACCAGGGCTACAACATTCACGATCTGGCGAAGCATTCCACTTTCGAGGAAGTAGTTTTCCTGCTTTGGAACAAACGCCTCCCGAATCGTGCGGAGCTTTCCGCGTTGGAGCAATCGCTGCGCGCCTCGTACGCAGTGCCTGCCGAACTCATCGATCTCATTAAGCAGTTTCCGCGCGAAGCTGATCCGGTCGATGTGTTGCGGACGGTGGTTTCGGCTCTCGAGTTTTATGATCAAAACGCGCGTGATATTTCGCGCGAGACAAGCATCAAGACGGCTATTAGACTCACTGCGCAATTCCCGACGATCGTGGCCGCTTCGGATCGCATTCGCCGTGGGCTGGAGCCCGTACCCCCAGCGGGTTCTATGAATATTGCAGCCAACTTTCTCTACATGCTCCGCGGCGAGCAGCCTTCCGAGCGCGATGCGCGCATCTTCGATGTCTGTCTGATTCTTCACGCCGACCACGAATTGAACGCTTCAACATTCACCGCGCGCGTAGTCGCTGGAACCCTGGCGGACATATATGCGGCGGTGACGGCCGCCATCGGCGCGCTGTCAGGACCGCTTCACGGCGGCGCCAATACCAATGTGATGAAGACATTGCTGGAGATTGGCGCGGTTGATAACGTGGAGTCGTTTATTAAGAGAGCGCTCTCCGACAAACGCAAGATCATGGGTTTCGGGCACGCGGTTTATAAAACGGAAGATCCGCGCGCCACTCATCTGCGCCGGTTTTCCCAAGAGATGGGTGAAGCGGCGGGCGACTCTAAATGGTACCAGATGTCTCGCAAGATTGAAGAAGTGATGATGCGGGAGAAGGGTCTCTATCCCAACGTGGATTTCTTCTCCGCTTCGACTTACTACATGATGGGAATTCCGCTCGATCTCTATACGCCCATCTTCGCCGTCAGCCGAATTAGCGGTTGGACGGGCCACATCCTCGAACAATACGCCGACAACAAACTCATCCGCCCCCGCGCGGAATACGTCGGCCCACGCGATCTTCCTTACGTGCCGATCGATCAGCGATAAGCAAAAACAATCAGCAGCCTGGAAGGCTGAAAGATAGTAGCCGGTGCTTTGCGGTTCACTCTTGGCTCTTTGCGGGAGGGTCGTTAGTACGGTCTGACCAGCAACGCGGTATTAGCCAACTAGTTACCCGGTCACTACCGTTCCCGGTTCCGATAATAGAGCCTCCCTAAACAGTTGGGCTTCTGTTTATTCGTCGTTAGTGGCGTCGATGGTGATCGCCTTGCCCATCTCATCCGGATCGTGCAGCAGTTTTGCCAACACCTGGGGCGATAGGTTCACCTGGACCACGCTCGCTTCTCGCGGCTCGATATTTACGATCAGGACGTTGAACTTCTCGCCGGCATCACGCAGGTAGATGTAGGTCTGTTCTGCGTCTTTGGGCGACGCGACCTGGATGAATGGACTCCAACTCTCGGCCAGCGCCGCTCCAATGGAAGCTTTGAATCCGGTAAAGCTGCCGCTGGTCTTGAAATCCTGATCCTCAAAATAGGCAACCTTCACGCTGCCCGCTTCCGCGAGTTGCCGCCTGGGTCCGCCGGCAATGCGCGCCACGGTCGTTGTCGTCTTGATGCCGGCGCGCGCAAGAAACGGAATGCCCTTGTGTTTGACCTGATAAAACTGCTCGATGAGTTTCACGACGGCGTCGAAGTCGTCACCTTTGGCCCGCGCGGTAGGGACAAGACCTGCTAGCGCAATGAACATGAAACCGAAGGCAATAAATTTTTTCATGGGGTACTCCACCGCCGAGTTTCAATTCTTGCGCTTGGGTTTGAGTTTCGGGCGCTGCTCGAGATCCAGATCGGGGATGCCAAACTGCCCTTCAAGCTGCGTTAGCTTTTCGAGGTCCACCGGGCCAATGATATTGACGACGGTGATCTCTTTCGGATCGCTGGCTAAAACTGCGAGGCCGCTGATCTGGTTGCCGACTTGCATCAGATAGACTTCGACGCTGCCCTCTTTCTTGCTGCTCACGTTGACAATCCGGTTCCAGGCCGTGTTGCGCAGTTGCGAGCGGATTCCTTCAAGGTCCGACTCCGTATACTGGCCTTCGTTTTCAAACTCGAAGCTCTTCACGTAAATCCCTTTCAAGCCGTTGACGATTTCTTTTACCTTGGCCTCGTCATCGTCTTTGCTGGAAAGAAATTTGGCTGCGAGCTGCATCAGGCGCTCGTCGATGTTCACGTCCACGGTCTGGCTCGCTTTAGCCGCGAGGGCATCGAGCTGACTGGTTTGAATCCGGGGATTCTGTGCCGACGCGTTACCGGCGGCGCCGAGAGCGACGAGGACTGCGAACAAAGTCAATTTCAAGAGCGCGAGTTTCAATAGTGTTTGGGAAAGTGATTTCATAATGCTCCATTCATCCGATCTTGTGTTGGTTGTGAACCGGGTCTCGGGGATTTGTGTTTTGCGTTTTCCTTTGCGCGAAGTTTAGTTTCGCGCTGGCCACGCGCAGCGCCAGCATTAGTTGATCTTTAGCGGCTTCGGCTTCTCGCAGTTCTTTAGCCGCAAGCTGGGGGTCCCTGGCGAAACCTTTGCGAGTTTCGCGGCGGGCCTGGTTTACATTACCGGCGACGAGCGATGAGTTAACACGGTGACGGCGCGGGCCGTCAGTTTGTTTTTGTTCCGGTGGAGACGATGTACCAGCCACACTGCTGTTCGGTTTTTCGTTTGGAGGCACTGCCGTTGAACCGAGATTACTAGTCGGCGCAGGCCTGTTTGGCTGTCCGGCCGCTGCCGGTGACGGACGTTGTTGCAAGCGCTGCAGGCCGAGCCACAATCCCAGGCCGACCAGGATTGCTGCTATGGTCGCGGCTATGGCGAGACGAGGTAAGAGACTCGCTGCCAGTTCTGAAAAGAAACTTCGCCTGGGATTCGTTTGCAGATCCGCCGGGATTTCCAAAGCTCGAGGTTGATAGCGTAGCGTACCGAGAATCTCCTCGAGTTCCTGAATTTCCGTGTCCGGTTCGCCGGTTCGGTTCCACAGGTAATCGTCGTCGATATTCATAATAAGCCCTCCTTAAAACCGAGCTTCGCGCGCAATAGTTTCGTGCCCCGATGCAGATTGACGCGCACTGAAGCCGGCGTCAGGCCGGTGCGAGTCGCGATTTCAGGCCCGGTCATTCCTTCCACTAATCGCAATACAAGCGTTTCGCGGTAGGCATCGGGAAGTGTGCAAATGATCGCCAGGATCTCTTCCGCCTTCGACACGCTCGAATCAGCGCTCGCTAGATCGTCGGTGACTTCCACCGTCTCGCGCGATCTCCGATGAAAGTCCACCGCTCGATTGCGGGCTATCATCGCGATCCAGGGGCCGAAGGCACGCGCGTTGCGCAGTGTATGCAGCTTTCGGAGCGCGTGTAGGAAAATCTCCTGGACCATGTCCTCGACTTCGCTTCTTGGCAGACGAGCCAACAGGATCCCGTGCACGAGCGGCGCGTAGAGTTGGTAAAGGCGCCCAAACATGTCGCGATTGCCGGCGAGGACGGCACCGACAATCATCGCTTCAAGAGACTCAGGGGATTCGCGTGATTCAAGCAATTCAGCGGACTCAAGAGATTCAGGGCGACCAGGGCCAGGCAGGTTCTCGGGAGCGACCTCGATGTGCCTTCGATCGATCCCGAGTTTTCCTTGACCGGTCATAATTAGCGCGTCCGCCGTGGCTTCGAGCTCATACATTGCGCTGTCTCAATCGGAGGCTGACGGTCCTGCAGTTCCTGACACCAATTAAGACGGGAGAGACGGGAAGAGTGTTAACAGGTGAATAAGTTTTAAATGCCTTCAGGATTGGGTGTTAGTCAACCAGCGGGGGCAAGCCCGCCTTCCTGACCTGAG
>JBGQJH010000270.1:0-4431 GCA_041498935.1 Pyrinomonadaceae bacterium
AAATCGGGAAAGCCCTGCGACAGATTCACGGCGCCGTGTTTGAGCGCCTCACGCGTCATCTCGCGAATGACCGACTCAGTGAAGAGACTTGCTTTGCGGGACACGTGTCGATGTTTTGAAAGCGCGGGGGTAGTCATGATTAGTCCTCGTACAGTTTCTAATGGGCGGCACTCTTCCCACTCGCCGCCAGGCTGCGCATTTTCCGCGCGGCAATCCTCAAGACTTCCTGCACTTGCGCATCCCAGTAGTTCCAGGCATGCGTGCCGGGAAGCTGGCGGAATTCGTGTGGAATCTTTCGGGCGAGAAGAATATCAACGAAGCCGTGGCTGGTTGACAGCAATGGATCTTCGGTGCCGCAGTCGAGATAGACATACGGCAGAGCGGCGATGCGCGAGGCCGGCAATTCGCGATAGAGTTTATTTACATCGTTGGCTGCGCGCGTTGGGCTATCTTGCGGTCCGAAAGCGGGCAGGAGCGTTCGCCAGATGAATTCGAGTCCACGCAAGTCTGCTTCGGTCCACGAGGCTGCACCGAGCGCACCACTCATCGAGCCCGCGAACGCGAACCTCTCTGGATATTTCACGCCGAACTTCAGCGCGCCATAGCCGCCCATCGAAAGCCCGGCGATGGCTCGCCCGTCGCGCGAGTCGATTGTGCGATAGCGGCGCTGCACGTCGGGAATCAGCTCCTCTAGGATGTAGGATTCATACTTGTCGGTGGGTACGCTGGCGCTATCGGTGTACCAACCGTTGTTGCCTTCCGGCATGATGATGATCAACTCGTAGGGCTGGGCGTAGTCGGCGAGGCGTGTGTGTTCGATCCAGTTGCTGTAATGCCCGATCAAGCCGTGCAGAAGATAGAGCACTGGATAGCGTTTCGACCTCGCAGCCCGCTGGTTGTAGTCAACTGGCAGCAGCACGTTATAGGGCAGAATCTTGCCGACCAGCTTGCTCTCAAACTGAACTGTCTGGACGCGTCGGTCCTGCTGCTTCCGAGCGGCCTGCGGAGTGTGCGCCGCAGAGGCGTTAACGCTCGTCGCTTTGTTTTGTGCTGAGGCATTGAGCAGAGAGGTGAAAACAATGAGAGCCAGGGTCAATAAGGCTCGCCGGTATTTAATCATTTGTTTTCCTCTGAACTCAGAATTGGAATATGTACGCCTTTGCTTAGTGCTGTCTTCTCAGCTTCCTTGTATCCCGCATCAACGTGGCGCGCCACGCCCAGGCCAGGATCGTTTGTGAGCACGCGGTTGAGGCGCTTCGCAGCTTCCGCCGTGCCGTCGGCGACTGAAACCTGGCCGGCGTGTAGCGAATAACCAATACCCACACCGCCGCCATGATGAAACGACACCCAGCTGGCACCGCTCGCCGTGTTTAGCAGCGCGTTGAGAATCGGCCAGTCGGCCACCGCGTCGGAGCCGTCTTTCATTCCTTCGGTCTCGCGAAAAGGTGATGCGACCGAGCCGGTATCGAGATGATCGCGCCCGATGGCGATGGGCGCTTTAAGGTCTCCGCGCTTTACGAGTTCATTAATCGCATCGCCCATCTCGGCGCGTTCGCCATAACCCAACCAGCAGATA
This sequence comes from Pyrinomonadaceae bacterium, assembly GCA_041498935.1. Classification (GTDB taxonomy): domain Bacteria; phylum Acidobacteriota; class Blastocatellia; order Pyrinomonadales; family Pyrinomonadaceae; genus PSRF01. The sequence goes on from JBGQJH010000270.1 coordinate 1,577, forward strand.
CGCGCCGGCAGTCCCTGGAAGTGGACGCGTTCACGCGCGAGACGGAGCCAGCGATTCAACGTAACGTCTTCGGGGAAAAGTTCGAGCGCGAGGTCGTCCGTCTTCTGTATGTCAGACGCGTCGCCCGATAATGCTACCCAGCGAAACGGCCCCTTGCCTTCGCAGAAAAGCGGACGGATGTATTCGGGAACGAAGCCGGGAATTTCAAACGCGTCTTCGCAGCCGGCGTCGAAGGCCATCTTGCGAATGTTGTTGCCGTAGTCAAAGGCGACCGCGCCGGCGCGTTTCAGGGCCAGCATCGCTTCCACATGGTCGGCCATGGACAGCAGCGAACGATTGATGTAGGACCGTGGATCGTTGCGCCGCAATTCGGCGGCTTCCTCGAGCGTCAACCCGGCCGGCACATAACCATTCAAAGGATCGTGCGCGCTGGTCTGATCGGTTACGGCGTCTACCTTAATTCCACGGCGAACAATTTCGGGAAGTATTTCGGCGCAGTTGCCCACCAGGCCCACTGACACGGCGCGCTTCTGCTCGCACGCGTCATCGAGAATATCGATCGCTTCATCGAGCGTGAGCGCCAGGCGATCGCAGTAACCAGTGAGCACGCGCCGCTCGATGCGCGCCGGGTCGACGTCGATACCGAGAAACAACGCTCCGTTTAGGGTGGCCGCGAGAGGCTGCGCGCCGCCCATGCCGCCCATACCGCCAGACACGATGAGCTTGCCGCTGAGGTCTCCGCCGAAGTGTTTGTCGGCCATCGCCGCGAAAGTTTCAAACGTGCCCTGAACAATTCCCTGCGTGCCTATGTAGATCCAACTGCCGGCCGTCATCTGGCCATACATCATCAGACCTTTGCGTTCGAGTTCATGGAAATGTTCCCAGTTGGCCCAGGCGCCGACGAGATTCGAGTTGGCGATCAAAACTCTGGGCGCGTATTCGTGAGTGCGAAACACGCCGACGGGTTTGCCTGACTGGACCAGCAGCGTCTCGTCGTTCTCAAGCGCTTGCAGCTCGCGCACGATCGCCTCAAACGACGGCCAGTTGCGCGCCGCCTTGCCGGCGCCGCCGTAGACGATAAGCTCGTCCGGCTTCTCGGCGACGTCCGGGTCGAGGTTATTCATCAGGCAGCGCAGCGCCGCTTCCTGGTGCCAGCTTTTGCAGCTTAATTGTGGACCGCGCGGCGCGCGTACTGCTCTCGGAGTCATAGCAATACTTCGGTTGTTGTAACGCAAACTGTTCGTTTGGTCCCGTCTAGGCTCACGCACGCAAACTATCAAGCACCGCACAGTTTGCTTTACAAGAGCGCATCAAACTCACCCTGGCGCACTGCCTCGGCAATCCCTTGAATGTCGGCGGACATGGGGCGATCGGCAAGCAACGGTGCCACGCGGGCTCGTACCAGATCGTAAGCAGCTTTAGCCCCGCGCCCCGGAGCCAGCGGCGCGCGGTACTCCAATCCTTGCGCGGCCGTGATCAACTCGATGGCCAGGGCGAGTTCGGCGATGTCGACAATCGATCGCAGTTTAGTCGCCGCCGTCATGCCCATCGAAACGTGATCTTCTTTGCCGCCATCCGTAGGCACGTTATCGATGCTCGCCGGGTGAGCCAATATCTTCGCCTCGCTTAGCAACGCGACTGCGGTCACCTGTAGCATCATGAATCCTGAAGTAGTTCCGGCCTGGCGCGTCAGAAAGGGCGGCAGGTCCTCGTTTGCGTCCGGATTCACGAGACGGTCGATTCGTCGTTCGGTGATGCTCATCAGGTCTGTCAGAGCGATGGCCGCGTAGTCGAAAGCCAACGCGAGAGGCGCGCCGTGAAAATTTCCGCCAGAGAGCACGTCGCCGGTGTCGGCGAAAACCAGCGGATTGTCGGTGGCGCTGCCGGTTTCAGTTTCAACAATGCCGCGCGCGTGGCGCAGCGCATCGCGCACTGCTCCGTGAACCTGAGGCATGCAGCGCAAACTATAAGCGTCCTGAACGCGCGGGTCGTTTTCCAAATGCGACGTGCGAATCTCGCTGCCCGCGAGCAACTCGCGCAGGTGAGTGGCAACTTCCACCTGGCCCGCATGCGGTCGCGCGGCGTGAATGCGTTCATCAAACGCCACCGGAGTTCCTTTCAAAGCTTCGAGCGACATGGCGCCAGCGACGTCGGCCAGGCGCGTTACGCGTTGCGCGCGATGCAACGCGAGCGCGCCAACCGCACCCATTGCCTGCGTTCCATTTAATAGCGCCAGGCCTTCTTTCACCTCGAGGTGCAGCGGTTCTATTTCAGCGCGCCGGAGCGCCGCGGCGCTGGCCAAACGCTCGCCCTTGTAAAACGCCTCGCCCTCGCCAATGGCGGCGAGTGCCAGATGGGCCAGCGGCGCCAGATCACCGCTCGCTCCCACCGATCCCTTCTCGGGAATCACCGGCGTTACTCCGCGCTCCAGCATCGCCACGAGCGTGTCGACTACAACCGAGCGCGCGCCACTGAGTCCGCAAGCGAGCACGTTTGCCCGCAGCAACAACATTGCCCGAGACTCAGCTTCAGAAAGTGGATTCCCTAAACCGCAGGAGTGGCTGCGCACAAGATTTAGCTGCAACTCACTCAGCCTGTCCGAATCGATGCGAACGTCGGATAGCTTGCCAAAGCCGGTGTTGACTCCATAAACAGTGCGAGGCTGCTCGACGATCTTTGCGACGACAGCTCGCGCAGCCTCGATGCGCGTGCGTGCTTCAGCGGCGAGCGCTACCTGCTGCCGCCCGTGGGCAACATCTGCGATCTGATCGAGAGTGAGTCGTTGTCCGCGCAGTTGAATCATGGAAAGACAGAGGGCAGAAAACAGAAGACAGAAGTCAGAAGACAGAAGTCAG
>JBGQJH010000271.1:0-4401 GCA_041498935.1 Pyrinomonadaceae bacterium
CATAAGCCTGGAGCGAAACCACTGTCCCTTCGCCGATAGATTGTCCGCGCACCTTAAGCAAATTTTGCAGTCGAGTTCTGTCTTCCGGATACTTTCCCTGTAGCACAATCCTGCCTGATTCGATCTGTTCCTCACTCGCTTTCTGCAGGCGCGAAAAGTCGGTGACCGCGAGCGCGATCGGAGTTCCCTTTGCGGCGAAGTTATTCTTGGCGGCGTTTTGGGAGTAGTGAAAAACATTGCCGTCAATTTTTCCGATGGCCGGACACCGCAGATCGATCTCGTGCGTCTCGGCAATACGGGCGAAGGGCAAGTCGGCAAGTCTTGTCTCAAACTTCTGTTGCGTGTCTTGCTGAGCCTGAAGGATGTTGCAGACTACGACCAGCGTCGACAGGCCCAACACCAGCAGCTTGATTCGATCTGTTTTCATCCCTTCCTCCTGCCTTCTGCGTACTGCTTTGTGCCTTCTGCCTACTGCTCTCCGTATCCGTGCGCTTTCGCCGGCCACGCCAACGCAAACGTAAGCGAGCCCAACGCGGCGACTACAATCAGGCCTTCGAAAGCGAGGTTCCAGCCGTAGTGTTGCACCAGAGCACCCAGTCCCCAACCGGAAAGCACTGTGCTCGCATAACCAAAGATGCTCGTCAAACCAATCGCTGTCGCCGCCGCTTTTTTCGTCGCGAGATTGGCTGCGGTTACCGCCAATAAGCATTGTGGCCCATAGATGAAAAAGCCCGCGGCGCCGAGCAGCGCTGCTGTTGCAAATTCCGATTGCCCCGGGATTTTCCAAAACAGGAAAACGGAAACGCCCGCGAGCAGCATATAAAACAAACATACGCGCACCGCGCGTCCACCGAAATACCGGTCAGTTAACCAGCCTCCGATTACCGCGCCGAGTAAACCACAGAACTCAAAGCCTCCCACCATCCAGCCGGCATGCGTAATCTGGATGTGCTTCGATTCAGTTAATAGCGTTGGTCCCCAGTCCAACACCGCATAGCGAATGATGTAAACAAAGAAATTCGCGAGCGAAACTATCCAGATATACTTATTGCGGAAGACATGATCGATCACGAAGCGCTTAAATTCTTCACGCGATTCGTGGCTTTGCGATTCGCTTTCTGTACCAGCAACTTCTGGTAAGCCGACGCTCGGAGGCGTGTCCGGCAGTGTGAACCAAAGAAACGCGGCGCAAGCCAGCGCAATGCCGGCCGGAACAAAAAAGGCGAGCCGCCAGTTAATGCCGACCAGATAACCGCAAAGGATCACGATGAGACCACCGCCGACTGGATGCGACATGTTCCAAAGCGAAAATTTCGTGGCCAGTTCCTTTGGCGAAAACCAGTTGGTCATCAGCCGCGCACATGGCGGGAAACCCATTCCCTGGAACCAACCATTCAAAGTCCAGATCACGCCCAGCGCGATCACCGCCGAGTTGAAGCCGAACAGCACGTTGAGAATCGCGGACATCGCGAGTCCGCTCACCATCATCATGCGCGCGTTTGCGCGGTCGCCGAGAAAGCCGTTGGCAAACTTGGAGACGCCATAAAGCAAGCCGTGCATGGTGAGAAACAGGCCAAGTTGAGTCTTATGTATGCCGAGGCCGCTTTCCATTGCCGGCATGGCGATGCTGAGGTTCTTGCGGACAAAGTAGAACGTCGCGTAGCCGATGATGGAAGAGACGAGAACGCGCTTTTGCCAGCGGCGATATTCGTGGGCAATCTCTTCAGGGTCTGTTAATTCAAAGGCGGCGGGAGGCGCAGGCTGGAAGATTCTAGCTAAACGACCAGAAGGAGACTTTTGCACGGCACTCGATGATTCCGCATTCACAGGCATAGCCGATCAACGACTTGGGCGGCGAAGGAAAAGCGTCCGAGATTAGTCTGTCGCGATTGAACTGGCAAGAAGAAATAGAACGCTTGACGTCGCTGCCGCCGTGCCTACTAATAGTCGCTGAAAGAATCCACCAGCAAAGTGCCGTTAGGCACGGAATGTTTATAGAAACAATCTGAATTCAAAATTCCTTCGCCGCGGAATGAATGCCGCATTCATTCCGCGGCGAAACACAATAGGACAAATCGGTCACTATAAACATTGCGCCGCTACGCGGCTGTGTTAACGACTGCACACTATGGCTCACGATCGTAACCAACCAGAGATTGCCGCCGCCTACAATGAGTGGGCCGAAACCTACGATACTGATCAGAACCGCACCCGGGATCTGGCGGGAACAATCCTGCGGCAAGTAGAGCTTAATCTCGCCGGCCGCAACGTGATCGAAGTCGGCTGCGGCACGGGCCGCAACACCGAGTGGCTGGCCCGGCCGGACGCAGGTTCTACCAACATTATGGCGCTGGATTTTTCTGAGGAGATGCTCGCGCGGGCCAGAGCACGCGTCGCTGCCCGGCGTGTGCATTTCCTGCAACATGACGTTCGCGCTAAGTGGCCGCTCCCGGACGCTTCGGCTGACGTCATCATTGCGATGCTGATTCTGGAACACGTCGAACACCTCGAACCATTCTTTGCCGAGGCTGCCCGCACGCTGAGCGCTAACGGCGAGCTTTTCATTTGCGAGCTACACCCAACGCGTCAACTGTTGGGCGGACAAGCGCAGTTCACCAGTGCGAAGACGGGCGAGCGCACGCGTGTGACTGCGTTCCTCCACAACGTTTCCGATTACGTGAACGCGGGTTTGTCGTCCGGATTTGAACTCTTGAACCTGGGCGACTGGCGCGATGAAGACGCGCCCGCAGACAATCCGCCCCGGCTATTGTCGCTACACTTCCGTCTCGTTAATCGCAGGATGCAGACCAATAACAATCGTAACCGGGATAGACCGTGAGGCCGGGACGCCGGTGGTTGATGTCCGAAACGTTATGCGGCAAGCCAGACCGTAGCGGCGCTGACCGCCGCCACCAGCACCAGAAAAATAAGATAGATAGCAACGAAGTAAACAAAGGAAGTGGCCTGAAAGAAATCCGCCACGGCGTGCAGCCACTCTGGTTTGAGTTTTCCAATCACTCCCAGGATAGCCACAAAAACCACATTGAGAAGCGAGACGAATTGAACTATTCGGTGGGGCTTCACAATCAGAATAACCAACACGAGCAGGGCGACCGCAAGAAACGCCAGCAGCCAGAAGGCCGGGTAACTCTTGAGCCAATCCTTCCTGTGGAAATAATTCTGATACCATTCAGTGTGCAGCCGCAAAGGAAACCAGGTTAGTAGCAGGATGAGAATCAGGACCAACTTGTCCTCGGCGCCATTCCCCAGAGTCCCGCCATCGTTTAGTCTGAATTCGGAAGCCGCCACCAGGTACCAAAAGTACATCAGCGCAAAAAGCGTAGCCAGCCAGGCCAGGGCGAGATGGATGTAGGCAACTGGACCGCCGCGAGCGAGAAGCGCTTTGAGTGAACCTAACTGCACCATCTTCTGATATTCCTTCCGCTTTGCCTCCAGATGCTTGTGGTGGCTGCCAAATTCGGCGCGCAATTGCTCCTCCAAACTCGCGGCTTCCTGGGCTGCTCGTTTTTTCAGGATGTAGGGCGCCATCGGCCGGCGCATAAAGTCGTCAACCACGATCAGCGTCACGATGATCAGGGTCAGCGCCAGGGCGGGATAGGCGACCCAGATGTGCCAAGAGTTTCTGGAGAACCAGTGACCGATCAGTTCAGGATTCACTGTAAGGGAAAAAATACAGACCGCTATGGGAAAGGAGGACAGCAGGAATACCGAGAAGGAGGGGTTGTTTTGGACCCAGCGCGACGGATGAGTCGACTTCGGAAGATAGCAGAGTACGGCCACTGGATACGAAAGTGAAAGCACAAACGGAACCGCGAAACTGATTGCTGCGATGATTATGCGGCTGGACATAAATCCTCTCGCTCCGCCTTTAGAAAGCCTGGTTGGCTGCGATGGAAGACCCGGTTTGAGCCGAAATAGAGTTAGGCGGCGTTTGCGAAACTCGAGACGAGTCAAGTGTTCAAAGGTAATGCGAAATGAGCGCGAACGATTTCCCTGGAAGAACTCACAAGGCTGGAGTTTAAGGCCCCGAGCGACGCGAGAAACCGCAGACTACACCGGAGAATAGTTCATGTCAACGAAGTAATTGGCAGGCATTAGGCAATAAAAGACCGGCGCGGATTGAACCACGCCGGTCTGGTTTTTCCAGGACAGGCATTCCTCTGGCTGTATTTGTCCTACTCCGTCACTTCCTCTACTTCGCCGTCCCCGGCGGCAACCAGCGGCTCGCGCGCGGGAGGCGCCATATCGTGGCCGCCGACGATGTCCGGAAAGTCATCAAGGTCGCGCTCGCGCACCTGATCGATTGTCTCGTCGCGGGCGATCTCCACGTTGCGGTAATACTCCATGCCGGTGCCGGCAGGAATCAACCGCCCCATAATG
>JBGQJH010000272.1:0-4399 GCA_041498935.1 Pyrinomonadaceae bacterium
ACGCCGACGACGGAAATCACGAATTGCAGCGCATCGCTGTGCCAGAAGAGACCCACGATCATCGCGAGGATGAGTCCGATCAAGCCCATGAAGAAGAAGTGACCCAGGCCGGCGAGACTTCTTTTGGTAACTGTTCCGAAGACCGCCGTGGCGCCAAACATCCCGGCCGTGATGATGAACGTTTGCGTAATCGAAGCGCCCGTGTAAATCAGAAATATCACTGACGAGGTCACCCCCACGAGCGCGGAGTACAAGATGAAGAGGCCGGCAGCGGTCGTTGGCGAAACTTTGTTCACTCGTGCGGCGAGATAAAAGACCAGCCCGAGCTGCGCGAAAAGCAAACCCCAAAACAGCAGGCGATTAAGAATCAGGGTTTCGATCAGCACAGGCGAGGACGCCACCGCCAGAGCGGTGCCGGCAGTAATCAGCAGGCCGGCAAACATCCAGCCATAGACCCTGGTTAGAAAAGCGCCCACCCGCTGGTCGCGCACGTCCGCCGGTACAAATGCAGGTTCTCTGGTCGAAGATTGATTCCACGAAGGTTGATTCCAGCTCATGTTATTGCTCCTCGCGTAGTGTGCTACTCGTTTTGAATCATTTGGCTTTTAAGCGTGCTCCTATTATAGCAATTTGCCGAAAATTGCCAGCCTCGTTTTGCGATTCACGGTTTGACGATTTACGATTAGGGCCATGAATTACAGACTGTTGGGACGCACGGGGCTGAAGGTTTCGGAACTGTGCCTGGGCACAATGACCTTCGGCCAAAACTTCTACGGCATCGCCGTCGTCGATCAGCCGAGCGCGAACGCGATGGTGGCGCGAGCGCTCGAAGCCGGGATCAATTTCTTCGACACGGCAGACGTCTATTCGTATGGCGAGTCGGAAACGGTGCTGGGGCAGGCGCTGAAAGACTGTAGTGCCGAGCGCGACAAGGTGATCGTCGCCACGAAGGTGCGCAGCGCCATGACCGAAGCGGCGACGGCGGGCACCGGCGATGTCAACAACGTCGGGCTGTCGCGGCAACATATCTTTTCGTCAGTCGATCAGAGTTTGCAGCGGCTCGGCACTGACTACATCGATCTCTACCAGGTGCACGGCTGGGACATACTCACGCCCGTTGAAGAAACGCTGCGCGCGCTCGACGATCTGGTGCGGGCGGGCAAGGTGCGCTACCTCGGTTGTTCAAACTGGTCTGCACGCCACCTGATGAAAGCTCTCTACCTTTCACGCGCTCACGGTTGGGCCGCTTTCGTTTCGCTCCAGGCTTACTACTCGCTGGTTGGTCGAGATCTTGAGCACGAACTGCTGCCGTTGTCTCGGGAGGAAAGCGTCGGCGTGTTGCCCTGGTCGCCATTGTCGGGCGGATTTCTTTCCGGCAAATACCGGCGCGACAATCCCAACCCTGAAGGCGCGCGGCGCACCGGCTTTCAGTTTCCACCAATTGACGAAGCGCGCGGCTTCGATGCGGTGGAAGCGCTGGACAGAATTGCGAAGGAGAAAGGCGCGACGATCGCTCAGGTGGCGCTGGGGTGGCTGCTCGCGCAACCGGGTATCACTTCAATCATTATCGGCGCGAACAAGATGTCGCAGTTGGAAGACAATTTAAGGGCGGCGAATTTGGAGTTGACGACAGCGGAGGTCGAAGCGCTCTCTGCTACCACCGCGCCGGCGCCGCAGTATCCTGAGTGGATGATCGAGCGCCAGAATGAGGGAAGGTGAGGCAGAAAGCAGAAGGCAGTAAGCTGTGAGCACCGGTTAGTGCGGAGCGGGGCAAGCCCACCTTCCCCAACCCTGAGAGACTTTCTAACTAGCTCTGTTTCTGGTAACTCCCGACGGCCAACTCCTGACTGCTCACTGCCCACAGCCTACTAATTCCTTGACAGCTCCTTCCGTCGTCCCCATAATGGGCGCCTGCTTCCGGTCAGGAAGTGCAGGAATAATGAATAGCACGCGCACCTTTTACTACTTCGCTTTTACTTACCGCTTCTTCTTCAACGGGGAGGGCGGGCAGGCGAAGTCTGGGCGTGAAGTGCTAAAGAGCTAAAAAAGCAAGCACAGAAAAGCTTTCAAACGAGCCGGCCGCGACTCCCGAAATGGGAACCAGTCGCGGCGGCTTTTTTGTTGCTCTTAAACCGAAAAATGAAGGGTGAATGATAAGAGAAAGGATCAGAGTCGATGAACATCGAATACTGGCGCACGGAAATAGACGAAATCGATCGGGAGCTGCTGCGGCTTTTGAATAGGCGCGCGCGACTCGCGATCAAGGTTGGTGCTCTGAAGAGAGTCGCCGGACTGCCGTGCTGCGATCCGGATCGCGAGCGCGTGGTGCTGAGCACACTGCGGCGAGCCAACACTGGCCCCCTCGACAGCCGCGCAGTTACCAAACTCTTTCGGCGCATCATTGGCGAATCAAGACGAATTGAAACGGAAAGCGATCATGGCACCCAACGGGCTCAAGGCGCTCACGCTATCGGTTCGCGCGAGGCGTTGCTGTGAGTAGATTGCCCCCACGACCGAGAGTGGCGTTTCAAGGCGAACGCGGCGCCTTCAGCGAAGACGCTGCAATCAAGCTGCTCGGGCCTGAGATTCAGCTCGTGGCGCGCCCAACCTTTGCCGCGCTGTTTGGCAGTCTTGCGGAGGGCCTGGCGGACTACGCTCTCGCGCCGGTCGAAAACAGTCTCGTTGGCGCGATCCAACCCGCAGTCGATCTGCTTGAGGCAAGCTCGCTCGTCATTGCTGGCGAGGTCGTTATTGAGATTAGACAGCAATTGATCGGCTGTCCGGGAGCCGTGTTTGAAGATATTGAGGCTGTTGAGTCTCACCCCGCGGCGCTGGGCCAATGTAAGCGTTTCTTTGCCGAACATCCCCGAATCGTTCGCATTGAAACAGACGACACGGCGGGCAGCGTCGCCCGGATAATCGAGCGCGGCGATCGCAGGCGCGCGGCGATAGCGGGAAGGCGGGCCGCGAAAATCTACGGCGGCTGCGTTATTAAAGAGAACCTGGAAGATGATCCGGAAAACTACACTCGCTTTCTGCTGCTGGCGCTCAAGCCACCAATCAAAACCGGGAGCAGTAGCGACCGGGTCTTGACCTTGGGCACTTGACAGTTGGGGTTAACCCGGTCGCTATGGCTCCCGGTTCTGATTAAACAAAGAGGAATAGAAATCATGATCGTTAACATGTCAACAACAGCAACCGCCGCGGAAATCAGTCACGTGATTGAAAGAGTCAAAGAATGCGGCTATCAGGCGCACGTGATCCAGGGCGCGGAGCGGACCGTCATCGGCGCAGTGGGCAGCGGTGGTCGCAGGGAGGAGCTGGAAGCGCTGCGCGCCGCGCCGGGCGTGCAGGACGTGATCCAGATCACGCATCCATTCAAGTTGGTGAGCCGTCAACTTCGACAACGCGGTACGGTTGTTGAGGTGCAGGGAGTAAGAATAGGCGGAGGCGATTTGGTGGTGATGGCCGGACCCTGCTCGGTCGAATCGCGTGAGCAATTGATGGAAACTGCGCGAGCCGTGAAAGTCGCCGGCGCGGATATGCTGCGCGGTGGTGCGTATAAGCCGCGGACTTCCCCTTACGACTTTCAGGGATTAGGAGTTGAAGCGTTGCGTCTGCTGCGCGAAGCAAGCGAAGAGACAGGGCTGCCTGTAGTGACCGAAGTAATGAGCGAGACGGATGTTGAAATCGTGGCTGAGTATGCCGACATGCTCCAGGTAGGCGCTCGCAATATGCAAAACTTTTCGCTGCTCAGGAAGCTGGCCAGGTTTGCGCGGCCGATTCTCTTGAAGCGTGGTCCCTCGGCGACAATCAAAGAGTGGCTGCTCGCGGCGGAGTATCTGTTGGCGGGCGGCAATGCGAATGTCGTGCTTTGCGAGCGAGGTATTAAGACTTTTGAAACGGCCACACGGAATACTCTGGACCTTGCGGCCATTGCCCTGGTGAAGGAGTTGTCACACCTGCCGGTGATTGCCGATCCATCTCACGGCACCGGTTTGCGCAGTCTGGTGGCGCCCATGTCCAAAGCCGCGGCGGCGGCCGGCGCCGATGGTTTGATGATCGAGGTACACCCCTGTCCGGAGCGGGCGCTTTCAGATGGACCACAGTCGCTGGATCTTCCCGGCTTCGCTGAGCTGATGAAGGAAGTCGGCAAAGAGCCGCTACGAGAAGTTAGGGCGGCGTGAGGAAGCAGTAAACAGTAAACAGTAAACAGCAGACAGCAAACAACGAGACATTACGTCGCAGGCAGTTTCAGGCGTAGCCCAGTATCAAACATCACGGCGCCTGAATTATCAACGATTAGCCGGCGAGCTCATAAGCCTTCTTGAGCCAGGCAAGTATTTCACGATCGACTTGTTCCGGCGCCTCGAGTTTTATCTCAAGATGCCAGCGGTGG
>JBGQJH010000273.1:0-4396 GCA_041498935.1 Pyrinomonadaceae bacterium
TGACATTCGCCTGCTTTTCGAAAACGACGTGCGATTTCTGGAGCAGTTTGACTAGGGTTATCACGACCGTTTAGGCGAGGGCGTTGCTCTCGCAGGCGGGCAACGCCCACCTCTAGACGGACTCTTATTCACGATGCTTATCAGTTACAACTGGTTACGCGAGCTTACCGGCACCAGCCTGACTCCGCTTGAATTGCGGGAGCGGTTGACTATGGTAGGCTTGGCGATCGATGCGGTCGAGGAGATTGAGGGTGACTCGGTGCTCGACGTCGAGGTGCCCTCAAATCGGCCCGATTGTCTCTCGCACATTGGGATCGCTCGTGAAGTTTCCGTAATAGAGAAGTCCAAAGTCCAAAGTCCAAAGTCCAAAGTCTTCAAGGCAGAAGGCAAAGCCAGCGATTTTAGTTCAGTTGAAATTAACGATCCCGATCTCTGTCCGCGTTACGCCGCCCGCATCGTCCGAGGCGTCAAGATTGCGCCCTCACCCGACTGGCTGGCAAAACGTTTGGGCGAAATCGGGCAAAGGCCGATAAATAACGTGGCAGACATCACGAACTATGTGCTTCACGAGTTGGGTCAGCCGCTGCACGCTTTCGATCTGCCCAGGCTCGGCGAGCAACGGATCATCGTCCGGCGCGCCAGGGCCGGTGAAAAATTGCAGACGCTCGACGGCGTGGAGCGCACGCTGGATTCAAAGATGCTGGTTATCGCTGACGCCGCAAAGCCGGTGGCGCTCGCCGGAATCATGGGCGGTTTGGATTCGGAGATTTCGGCCGCAACCACCGATGTGCTAATCGAAAGCGCATACTTCAATCCCGATTCCGTGCGCCACACCGCGCGAAAGCTTGGCATGGACACGGAAGCGTCCCGCCGTTTTGAACGCGGCGCCGACTGTGAAAACGTACTGAAGGCGCAGACGAGATGCATCGAGCTCATTTGCGAGATTGCCGGTGGAGTGGCGACTAAAGATGCAATCGATGTTTACCCGAATCCCCTGGCGCCACGTTCAGTCGCCTTTCGTTCGTCCAGAGTTGAGAGTCTGACTTCACTCCGCGTTGAACTGTCTGAGATGACGCGAATTCTCACCGCGCTTGGGTTCATGCAGAGCGAACCAGGCAGAAGCCCGACCCCGGGGTCCCCGGCCGGGCAGCCCGGCTGGGCTGGGACGGTTAGGGAGCGCTCATCGGCTAACAGCGCAACAACTTTTGTGGTCCCCAGCTGGCGTGTCGATGTCGGCCTTGAGGAAGATTTGGTCGAGGAGATCGCTCGACACGTCGGCTACGACAGGATCGCGTCTGAGTTGCCGCCTTCAAACATGGCTGGCGAGTACCAGCCGGCGGAGATGAAACGCCGCGACTTGCGACGCGCTTTCAAGAGTCTGGGGTTTGCTGAGGCAATCAACTTTAGCTTCATCGATACCGCGCATGATGAGCGGTTTGAACTGCTTCCGGGTTTGGAGAATGAGGCCACAAAACCCGCGAACGAGCGCCTGGTCACGCTCAATAACCCCATCATTGAAGAGGCAACGCGCATGCGCCCGACGTTGTTGCCGGGGCTCTTGGAATCTGTTCGCCACAATCTGAACCATGGCGTCCAGAACGTCCGTTTATTCGAAATTGGGCGCGTTTTCGCAAGTTCCGGGGCCGGCGAGCTTCGCGTTGAGCTTCCGAATGAGCGCGAGGCTCTGGGGCTGATCGCCACCGGCGGGGCGATAGAGGAAGGGCACGCTGAGGCAACCCGCGAGATTGATTTCTACGAACTCAAAGGCGCGTTGGAGGCTGCTGTCGACGCTCCGAAGCTCGGACCGTTGGGTTTCTCCCAAGCTGAGGTCAAACCCTTGCGTGAGGGCCAGTCGGCCAGGATCACGCTGCCGGATGGCACTGCGATTGGCAGCATCGGCAGGTTAGCTGAGTCGATCGCGGCGTCGTACAAATTCCGCCAGCCGGTTTATCTTGCGGAACTCGATCTGACCGCGCTACTCGATTCTGAACAACGCCCCATTCAATACACTCCGCTGCCTCGTTATCCTGCGGTGATCCGGGACGTGACTTTGCTTATCGACCGCGACGTAAACTTTGCGGAGCTGGTGCACGCAATCAAGTCAGAAAAAATCGCTGACTATGCGGATACGATGCTGGTCGGAGTCTACGAGGGAGAAAACATTCCCGCGGACAAGCGTTCTGTAACTCTGCGCCTCGAGTATCGCTCCGACGAACGTACGCTGCGCGATGAAGAAGTTGAGGAGCGACATCGGAGTTTGATAGACTCGCTTCTGGAAAAATTCAGCGCAGAGTTGCACTGAAAAAATAAATCGCATGCAATCGCGGGTAGAGTCTTGCGCTTGCAGGCGTGAAGTCGCATAATCCGAAGCGGTTTGAAAATAGCGTAGCTGGTGGAGAAGAAAAGACCGATGGTCGCATTATCCGGACTGGAAAAGTTCTCGCATTTAGAAGACAAGATCTATCGCACGATCGAACTCACCAAAACACTGCGCCAGGAGAAGGAGAGTCTGGAAAAGGAACTTTCCCTCATGCGACGCAATCGGGGCAGCGTGCCATTCGAACAACAGCGCCTGGAAAAACAGGTAGAGGCGCTCCTGGCTGAACGCGACATCATACGTTCGAAGGTTGAGGCCATGCTTGACGCCGTTGCGGCGCTCGATCCAGAGATAGCGGAGGAGCTTAGATGACCACAGGAACCATCCCAGTCCTTGGTAAAAGCAGTATGGAAACCACTACGACAGCCGCGCCCACCATCAGAGTTGAGATCTACAACCAAACTTACAATATCCGCTCTGATGGCGACTCCGAATACCTCATGAAACTCGCAGACTTTGTCGATAGCCGCATGCGCGAGATTTCGTCCGGCACCTTGACCGTCGATTCGCTCAAGGTTGCCATTTTGGCCGCCCTCCACATCGCCGACGAGCTGCACCGCCTCAAGCAAACGCATGAGCAGGCAGACGCCCAGCTTGCCACCCGCAGCGCGGAGTGCGCCGAAATGCTCGACCGCTTGTTAAGAGTCAGGAGCAATATCGAGCAGGAAAAAGGCGAAGGCGGGAAGATAGCTTTTACTTAAGCCACCGAAGTTAACTAACTTCCCCATTTTACCGTTTGCGTTGGTAAACAACGGGGGCAAGCCCGCCTTCCCGACCTGAGAGATGCTTCGATTGGATCGGTTTAATCCGCCTTGAACGCCTTTCACTGAAGAATTAAAACTCAACTCCGATAAGCTCATGGTCGGGAAGGCGGGCTTGCCCCGCGGCTTGGCTAGGATTCAAATTCAAAGCATTGAAGACACCTGCGCCAGCGTCACTTGATCAGAGGTTCCTAAGAGGTTGAACTCTAAACCAGCTAATTTACTTTTCCGTGTTGTCTTGTGCTAGTATCCCCCGCGGCGGAGGGAACTAGTCTGTGGGGCTCGTCACCGAGTGTACGATGATTGAGCCAACGCCGTTGAAATGGGAGACCGATGCCGCTTGCCAGTGCACTTCTTCAGCGTTAAGAATTGCCAGAGGCTGCGGCTTCTAAAAGGTCACCCACCTGTACATGCAGGTTCAATTACGGCTTCGGAACGACCATCGCGGATTTCCCTCCTGCCAACAAAAACCGTAAATGGTAAATGGTGAATCGTAAATAGTAGTTGGAAGCTATTCGCGGTTGACTATTTTCAGTTTACGGTTTTTTCTATCTGCGATTCATGATCATTAGCTAAAGGCCCTGGGGTTTTGTTTTCCATTTACCATTCACTATTTACGATTTACCGCCTTTATGAAAATCCTAGTAATTGGTGACGTGGTCGCGAAGCCCGGCCGCCTGGCTGTGTTGGAGCGCATTCAGGACTTGCGGGAACAACACGACATCGATCTCGCCGTCATGAATGCCGAAAACCTCGCCGGCGGTTTTTCCGTTACGCCCTCCCTGTGCGAACAACTCTTCGCCGCGGGCATCGACGTGATGACTTCAGGCAATCACATCTTCGATAAAAAAGAAGCCATACCCTACATCGCCAAACAGCCGCGGCTGATCAGACCGGCAAACTATCCTCCGAATACGCCTGGCAGCGGAGTCTGGACCGGAGTGATCCGAAACACACCGGTCGCGGTTATTAACCTGATGGGGCGCGTTTTCATGCCACCGTCTGACGATCCCTTTCGCGCCGCTGATCGCGTTCTGGAATCGTTGCCGGCGGATACCAGGGTCCGCATTGTTGACATGCATGCGGAGGCGACGTCTGAAAAAGTTGCAATGGGTTGGTATCTGGACGGACGCGTCTCGGCGGTGCTTGGCACGCACACGCACGTGCAAACCGCGGACGAGAGACTGCTACCGGAGGGAACTGCTTACCTCACCGACCTGGGTATGACGGGAAGCTACGCGGGTGTGATTGGAATGAA
>JBGQJH010000274.1:0-4378 GCA_041498935.1 Pyrinomonadaceae bacterium
GGCATACCTGTATTCCATGAGATGAAACGCCAAATAGATTTGGAACTCATCGACTGCAAAGCTTTCAAGAATGGCACACTGTTGGTTTCCTATCGGGTGAAACACGATACGGAAAAGAAAAGGGCAACCGCCAAGAAAGCCAAGAAAACTAAGAATCAGAACCGGAAGCAGTAGCGACCGGGGACTAGCACTCAAGTCACTTTTAGTGCTCGTTCTTTATCAAGCTATCGAAGATCCATTTGCCAATGACTAAGCGGCGCAAAATCATCGTCTACATCGCGACCAGCGCTGACGGTTACATTGCGCGGAGTGACGGCAGCGTCGATTGGCTGGATCGTCCGCGGACCGCCGGCGACTACGGTATGGGCGCGTTCTTCAAAACGATCGATACGATTCTGTGGGGTCGCAAGACGTATTCCGTGGGTTTGGAACTAAGCGAGGGCGGTCTTGGTGTTTACGGTTCGCAGATCAAGCACTACATCTTCTCGCGCCGGCCGCCGAAAAGGCACGCACCAGACGTGGAGTTTGTTAGCGGGCCGATCAGTGAGTTTGCCAAACGTCTGCGCGCCACCTCCGGAAAAGATATTTGGATGATGGGAGGCGGCGGGATTATCGCGTCGTTCCTGGATGCGGGCGAGATTGACGAATTCATCATTCACGTCATTCCGACCTTCATCGGCGAAGGCATTCCTTTGATCGCGCCCAAGAGTCGGAACGTGGAACTCAAACTGCTTTCCGTTCGCGATTATCCGGACGGCGTTATTCGACTGCACTACGTCGTGGAGCGCCCGGCGGAAAAACCCAAAGGCGCTGCGAAGAAGGGAAGAGGCTATGGCCGATCTAAATGATCCTTAGCGACCCTTCAATAGAGCTATCGCAGGAGCCGGCTTTCCCGCTCCCGTATCCAGATTCAGTGCTGCCGGATAGCCTTTCCCCTTCAGCGCCGCTAACTCAACGACAATTTCCTTTTGGTTTTTGCCGACTGGTTTCTTTGCGCGCGTGGCCGCAGCTTTTTTCTCGGCTTTATCCGTCGTCGCGTTTGCCGCGGCCCGGGGTGAAGCCGTGGGATTGGCATTACTACCACCAGCCTTGCCGGTCGGTACCTTCAGCGGGTGACGCGACATCGCGTTAAGCCCATCCAGTATCTGCGTGCGTTCTTCTTCGCCCAGATCTTCGAGTTTAATGCCGTTCACATCCAAAACCGCGCGCAAGTTTGCTTCGGTGTTGGTGTCCTGGTTGTAGACGTCGCGGTAGATGTGTAGCTTCCCGTCTTCAACGACAATAGTTTCATAGCGTAGTTCTACCGGCACGACACGGCCCAATTTCACGACCCGGGTTTTAGTCTTGTCTGCGAAATACGACTTGATTGCCGCGTCGGATATTTCGCTCCCGGCCACTTGCGCTAACAGTTTGGCAAAGTCCTGGACTTGCGGCGTCGTCAGACCGACGCAACCATGCGAAGCAAACGTCCCGAGTTTCGCCGGCGACTTCCCGCCATGAATGAGCGACGGCAGCCCGATGGGAATCTTGATTGGCCCGAGTGGGTTTAGTTTGCTGCCCGCCTCGACCTTCTCGCCAACGCTGACATTCTTCATCTTTGCGACCCAGGGTTCGTCAGGCGGAGTCCAGGTGGGATTGAAAATAATTGTCTGCGCTTTTCTTAAGCCCGTCGGCAAAGGAAACTCAGGATAACCGATACCGATCTTGTACGACTTTACGAGTGAACCTTCCTGGAATACGTCCATACGGAAAGCGGGAATGTTGACGACAACGCGCGTGTCTTTGGGCACGGCATTAGGCCCCGGCAAGACTGCATTCTCCGGGGCTTCGGTTGCATTGGTCTTAGCGTCCTTGTCGGTTTTGGCGGCTTCGAGTCCCTCGCTTCCCTTGACCCAGTAGTCTTGAGCAAGCGCGAAAAGCTCCTCGGCCTTTTGTTCACCGATGACGCCGCGAATGGCTTCCGCAGAGTGCTCGCGCGACTCGTCGACCTGACGAGACTGCTCTTCGGCGCTCTTGTCTTCTACGTTTGACTCGTGCAGTTTCGCCACCTCGGCGGCGGCAATCCTTTGCAGTTGGGCCAGTTGATCGTCGGTGAGTTCGACCTTCGACTTTAATTGTGACTTAAACGCTTCATCCGAAAACAACGCGTCAAGCACCGGCAAGGTGACCGGCATTGCCCTGCCGACTGAGCCGGCGGGTGAAGGCGACGCGGACGGCGAAGGACTGCCGGGAGCGTTTGAGTTGGAATTTCCGCCCGGCTCAATTGCACAACCTGCGGCGACGATCGAGAGGGCCAGGACTAGCCCGAGAGTTGTTTGTCTGATTGTTTTCATTCTGCGGTACCTCGGTTACTGATGTTACCGATGTCGGGGTCTCGGTGTTACTCGGCTTCGTTTCACCTCTTCTTACTTAGTGCCCGGTGTTTTGGCCTTGGGCGAAGCGGCGGGTGAAGGACTCGCAGCCGGGCTGGGGTTGTTTGCTGGGGCGCTCTCGGTTGCACTAGCAGGCGAAGGCGACGTGGACGTTGAGGTGTTTGGGGAGTTTGAATTGTTAACCGGCTCGGTAGCGCAACCTGCGGCGAACATGATCGAAAGCGTTGTTAGAAGCAGGAGCGCATTGCGGCTGATTATGTTTGGTGTACTCATTAGTTTTGCCTCGTTTCAGCAAGATTGAAAAGCGGGATGATAATTGCCCGGTCGCCAATTAGTAGCAACGGGTGTTCCCACAGGAGTTTCAAGGGAATCTCCGCTCCGCCTGCACCGAAACCCTCGTTTTCGAAAAGGGGCTTGCACGATTAGCGAACGCGGGTGAGGTAACGGGGGCAAGCCCACCTTCCTCACCGCGAGCTGATCAAAACTGAGTGTGAACGCTTGACGAAAGGCTTTCAAGGTCAGGTTAACACGCAAGTTAGTTGGTCTCGCAGGTTGGGAAGGTGGGCTTGCCCCCGCTGATTGGATAAACACTACTTTCGCAGCAGCGGATACGGATTGATGTTGGTGCCTTCCCAGTAACGCTTGGGATCCGCAATGATGGCGAGAGAAAAGTGGAGATGGAAATTTCCGGCGCCGGCATTACCAGTGTCGCCGACATAACCGATTACTTCCCCTTGCTTCGCAAACTTACCGACCACCAGGCCATCGGCGTAGCGTTGCAAATGCGCGTAATAAAACACGAACCTCCTATCGGCGCTGAGTTGGTAGATCGTTGTTCCGCCGCGGTCGCTTTGGAAAAGTTTTATTATTTCGCCATCCGCCGTGGCTACCACTGGTGTTCCCGCCGGAGCGGGAATGTCGATCGCATCATGCACACGCCCTTCTGAACGGGCCTGCCAAAACGTGTCCTGCAATTGATCAGATCTCACGCCAACCACCGGAACGATCAAGTTCGGTGTGAAGACAAAGGCTCCAGTGTGAGCCGGATCATTGAGTGTCCCATTGTTTTCGGTTGCAGGGGTGCTCTCCGTATTTAGAGCGCCAGGAGTTGGAGTAAGGGATGACGATGAGGTCGTAACGGAAGGAACGGGCGAAAGCGCCGGCGAATTTGAAGGAGGAGTATCTGAAATAGAACCAGTGACAGGTTCGGCGCGATTTAGGTTGACTGCTGACGGCTCAGAACCTGAACGCCCGCGCGCCCACAGCAGAACAGCGAGACCTGCTGTAGTGGCTGCAACAATGAGCAGTACTCTTATGCGCGTCCGCCCTGTTACTTGAAGCGCCACGATTGCTACCTCTGAAAGCCCAGCGGCAACAGCGGGCGCGGCGCCGTGCCTTCAAAAAACCAACTCGCGCCCACGCGTAGACGATGATGCCAGGTCGGTAACCGCGCCGTATAAAGCGCAAAGCGCGCCTGACGCGCCAGTGGGCCACCAAACGCCTTTCCGCCGGCCAGCACCGCCGCGCGCTCCGTGCCCAAACTGACCGCTTCCCCCAGTTCCTCAAAATGTTTTGTCCGTAGTTCATTACCCGAGAGAAAGGCTTTGATATTTCGTGCAACAAGGCCAGCTTCCTGGAGCGCAAGTTGGGCTGTGCCGGCCAGAATCGGCGTGGCGTCTTTGTAAAAAGCGATGTCGCCGAGCGCGAACAAGTTTTCGCGAGAAGGCGTTTGTAGAGTGGGATTGACCAGGATCAGTCCGCGACTGGTTTTCTCAACCTGGAGATTCTCGACTACCGGACTGACTCGCACGCCGCCGGCCCAGACCACGGCGGCGCTGTCTATCTCAGTCTGCGCGCCATTGTGCTCAAAGACGAGCGTCTTCTCGGTAACGCGGACAACGCGCGTCAAGGTGTGAACTTCGACGCGCGATTCGCGCAACGCCGCCTCGACAAACTCGCGGATTTCCTCGCCCATTCCCGGGACAACTTTGTCGCCCATTTCGATA
>JBGQJH010000275.1:0-4355 GCA_041498935.1 Pyrinomonadaceae bacterium
ATTCGCAACTCACGACGTCGCAGTCCCCAGCGCGTTGGTTCCGCCGGCTCTTTGGCGGGCGGAGTTGTGGTGTTGTCGTTGTCCATGTTCGCTTGGGCTCAAGAACGTAGATCAGCCGAGTGGAAGTTTGCAACAGAAATCCGCTGAAACCTACAGCTAACTTGAGCAGTAATGATATCTTCGGCGAATCACTTAGGAGCCTCTGATCAAGTGTCTTCGACGCGTAGCGTTGGTATGAGTTTAGCCCGGCGTTTCAACGCCGGGACCCGGGTTATTGCCTGTTCTCGTCGCGTAGCGACGATTGAATTTAGCTCTGATTTCAGGCGTCGCTACGCGACGCGAATACCTCGTTGATCTTTCCCGGCCTTGAAAGGCCGGGCTAGATTCATACGAACGCTACGCGTCGAAGGTACTTAATCAGAGACTCCTTGAGTATTAATCAAATGTCATCGATCAGTGAAACCTGGGGAACGGAGCCGCAAGAACGACGGCTGGAGTTTCCATGTGACAGCATCATCTCGCAACCCGACGATGTGCTCTATCGCGGGGTCACGATCGATGCGGCACCGGAAACTGTCTTCCGCTGGCTTTGTCAGATGCGCGCAGCCCCCTACAGCTACGATTGGATTGACAATTCTGGGCGGCAGAGCCCGCCTGAATTGACGCCTGGCCTCGATACCCTAGCGATTGGTCAGGACGTGATGCGCATCTTCAATCTAGTCGGATTTGAGCAAGGAGGCCACCTCACGATTCGAGTAAAGCCTCGCTCGAGCGCCACAGAGACTCTTGGTGACATCGTCGTAAGCTACCTGATTGTGCCGGGCCCGACAAATCGCTGCCGTTTGCTCGTCAAGTTAATTGCGAAGTATCCGCGTGGAGTAAAAGGAGGGTTGCTGCGAGCTTTGTTGCCGTGGGGAGATTTGATAATGATGCGCCGTCAACTTCTCAACTTCAAACGACTGGCGGAAGGAACGAAAGATTAGGAAACTGTTTCTTCCCGGCGGTCGAAAGGACTCGCGACAAGGCGGGGAAAGTGAATTCGCGATTAACAAAAAGGCGACGCCTTTTCGGGAAAAGTCATCGCCTCTTAAAACCCGTTCTACTGACCGGGTGTTACATGTTGCTGTTCTTGTTGCCCCTCATTGACCCGCGACGATGACGCCGGTTCATCCTATGTGCGCGTCGATGATGATGATGCCTGCCCCTCATCATCCTTCCATTGTCCATGGTGTTAGGCTTCATGGTCGTGCTGCTGTTCGTGTTCTGGCCCGCGAGGACCACACTGCCACAGCAAAGGAGAGCAAACGCCACGATTGCAAGTATTTTCTTGGTCAACTTCGGTTTCCTCCTCGCAAAAATTCTAAAACACGCTCTTTCTACGCCTAAAGCAAATGCAAGTCAATATTTGTATGGAAAACGACTTGGAGCGCCGGATTTATCTGCGTTTGCTTGGCCTCTAGTATCCCATTCGGCCTGCCGACTTAACCGCCTCGCGGTAGGCGCTGTTCCATTGGAACATCAAACCTAATCAGAGGTTCCTTAACAGATCGTTATTCCTCTTTCATTCGACATCTGCAGGCAAAGCCACCGGAATGGCGTGGACCTCTCGTCGCTGCCGCAGCGCATATTTTAGTGTCTTTACCGTGCCGCCGCCCTTACCAGACCAAAAGCCAAACACGATCTGGGAAAGATCAACCATATGACGGTTCCTGATTGCGTTGGCAGTCTTGCGCCTGGGAAGTTGCAACTCGACAACTCGATCCATCTCGTCGAGCGAGGATTGAACCCACTTGGGCTGCTTGAAGCGCGTGTAAGGAACCACGGCCCAACAGGTTTCACTACTCTCCAGTAGCCATTCCATCGCCCACTGGTCAATCCCACGAGCAGTCCCCATCAGCCAGGTTCTACCCTGAGACAGGAATGACGACAGGTGCTGCTCGAACAACGTGCGCGCCGTTTCGCGATCAACGTCGCGCGACCCAATGATCATTATCGAGTTTTTGGCAGTCATATTATCGAGGCAACAGGGTATTCGATCTTACACACATGAGCTGTCGTTGCATTGATTCTAATCTTGTTGTAGCTCCCGTCAGGAGACGGGTGGATTCATTTCAAACGAACCATCATCTTCCAGAGTTTGTTGTTTTGGAATAACGGTCGTGATACGCTCTCGCGCCTTGATGTAATCTAACTGGAATAGAGCCTCGTCTGAGTTCTAATTCGATCCGCCGGTGATCCTCGGGAACTATGACCCGCCTGCCATGATGCCTGTAGTCATGAAGATCCGGGAGTTGCTCCCCACAACAGCGCCGTCTCTCGAATTCAACGCAATCTCAGCACTAGTTTCAGTTTTCTCTGTGCAACAAACCAACAGCAGCTTGTTAAATCCGATATGGAGAAGTCCGAGTGCGATGATCAGACCGGTGACGATTTTGTAAATCTTCAAGCTAATAACTATTTCCTTACCAAACTATTCCCTTGCTGCAAGCCTCCTGGCTGCCTTATGCACTTCGCCGAGGCAACACACTCCTGCCGGGTTGCGCGACTCGCACGCGCATAAGCCCTCTCTAATGAGCGTTGAGATTCTCTCGGGAATGGTCGTCGTACTCGTTAGGGAAATCTCGGCGCGGATGTGACTCTCATCGAAGCCAAAGCAGTAACACAACGGAATCGGATCTACGCTCGCTTTGACTCCGACTGTCACTCGCAAATCATCGGTAGTGAGTCTATGACTACCTTGCTCTTCGCAGTAGACCACCGGACAATCCCTAGCTGAGCAGAAGTTATACGTTCCCGTCATCGCCTGTTCGAGCAAATCGGGCTTCAGCATCAGAAGAACTGTCTTTCGTGAGACTGGCCGGCTTTGACCTCCACAGTTCTCACAGCGTTGGGTTACGGCCCCCGGTCCTTCTCGGCTGCCAGAAACCGCTTCCGCACCCTCTGAGCCGCTCTCTGCGATCGAAGCGTCTGTTGCACAGCAGTTCATGTCAGAATTTCTAATGATGCTAACCTCGATGCTATTTCATATTCTCTTGTAACAACTTCTGGACTGTTGTTCTTGTACCGTCAATTCCGTGGATGACAGGAACGTTGGAATAAGCAGGTTCTGGAGGCGCTTGATCCCACAGTTTTCCTGGAGCATATACAGCGACATAATCCCAAACTACAGACGAGGCGTCCCGCTCGCCAAGCGACCGAGAAACAAGATGTTCTTTGTCCCAATATTGAGAGGCTCTGAGATCAGAGAGTCGCGCCAGCGTCCTTGTCGAAGGCGAACCCAAATCGGTCGGCAATACCGGCTCCCAAATTACGAACACTCGTATTCTTGAATCGTGTTGCTCGTCAAGTAGTTTTTCGAGTGCAGAGGCCCCCTGCAAGCATACCGTTCAAGTAGGGGACAACATCACAACCAATCGGACTGAATTCGCTGAGCCATTGAAAGCATTCTTTAGCGAGGCAACATTGGAACTGTTCAAACGAACCAGAGCCTGCTGCCCATTGGGCACAGTGCTTCCCGAGTAGAAATAGTAGAAGACCAGGAAGGCAATCGCCGCCAGTACAGACCCGAGAATGATGCCCTTGCGTTTCATATCAGCCTCCCTGTGTGTTTGCCAAAAAAGTTGGCGATCTCAGCCCGCCAAAAGGTTGGCCACAAGATTTGCTATGGCCTGTGGAAACAAAATGAACACCAGCACGACAATAGCTGAGAACCACAAGAGGATCGCGCTCAGGAGGCTTGGCTGACACTTACACTGTTTAGCCCGCCATCTTTGATAAAAGCCAAATGCAATCAACAGTACTGAAGCTGCGAGTAAGAATGGTCGAACTCTTACAAAAAACGCCGAAGTCCCGGCCGCTCCGGCGGCGAACAGAAATGGCAGAAGTGGCAAACAGCAACTGGAGGCCAAGACTACGCTACCAAGCGCGGCCAAGCTGGCAGCGATGGTGCGCTTCGAACGCGGGCTGCTCCCGCTAACCTCTCCTCGTTCTTTGAACATTCTTTCTTTCGTGACCCGGAAAAAACTAATCCTGCAACTGGTTCATGCTCCTGGCTTGCGTTTGGTCCCCGCAACAACTGGACAACAGGCTTCTTTCCCATGTTCTTGAAGCTCGTGCTCGCATTTCTTGAGGTGTCGCGCGAGGACGCGCCGGAAGCTCTTCATCGATTCCATTCGTTCGTCGAGTTCTCCTAGTTTGGTGTGCAGCAGATCTCGGACCTTCCTGCACTCGTCCGCTCCGCCAGTCGCTAACAACTCCCCGATTTCAGCGAGCGAAAAGCCCAAGTCCTGCGCTTGCTTAATAAACAGCACACGCTCAACTGCGTTGTTTCCGAAGAGCCGAAACCCGCCAGAGGA
>JBGQJH010000276.1:0-4352 GCA_041498935.1 Pyrinomonadaceae bacterium
AGCCGCCACCAATTATTTTGCCGAGGCAGGTGATGTCCGGCGTCACGCCATAAAGTTCCTGTGCGCCGCCGCGAGCGAGGCGGAATCCAGTCATCACTTCATCGAAGATCAGCAACGCGTCGTGTCTTCTCGTTAAATCGCGCAAGGCATCCAGGAAGCCGGCCTGGGGCGGAACACAACCCATGTTGCCGACGACGGGTTCGACGATGATCGCCGCGATGTCCTGGTGTTGTTTGAACAGACCTGCAACTGCTGCCGCATCATTGAAGGGAACCGTCAGCGTGTGTTGCGCCAGCGAGGCGGGGACGCCGGGACTATCAGGCAAACCAAGTGTTGCCACGCCCGAACCAGCCTTCACGAGCAGGCTGTCAGCGTGGCCGTGGTAGCAGCCTTCAAACTTTACAAGCTTATCGCGCCCGGTAACGCCGCGCGCCAGGCGAATGGCAGACATCGTCGCTTCGGTGCCGCTGTTTACCATGCGCACCATCTCGATCGAGGGGACGGCGGCGACGATCTCTTCCGCGAGTTCGATTTCCAGTTCGTTGGGCGCGCCGAAACTTGTGCCGCTAGCCGCAACCGCTGCAAGCGCGTTAACAATCTCCGCATCGGCATGACCAAGAATCATCGGGCCCCAGGAGCCGACATAGTCGATGAAGGTCCGGCCATCGACATCGGTGATCGTTGGCCCGCTGGCGCTCTGGATAAACAGCGGTGTGCCGCCGACCGCACGAAATGCGCGCACCGGCGAGTTGACGCCTCCCGGCATCAGCTCGAGCGCGCGCGCAAACAGTCGCGCAGATTTGTCCTGATCCTTTTCCGCTATAGCCATGATGACCAAGCATACCAACTGCTGCTGAACTTAACTAGAAAAGACGGCTTCAGGTAGTACTCTCTCTGTAATCTCCGAGTAATCTCCGAGAACACAGAGGTAGCACAGAGGATTAGACAATCAGCCCGTTACTTGGAATCTATCGCAGCCGGGGCGTCGTCTGATAAGATGGCGCCGTTTTCCAAACTGTTTCCGAAGCCCAGATTCTTCTTGCGGACTATCAACGCCAGAGCAAAGTCCAAAAACTTCCAGGAGATTATTTTGTTTATGCGTCCCCCTGTGCCTGCCACTCCTTTCACCGCTTTCATACCGCGACACGCGCGTCTGTTTGTTCATCTCGCTTTGGTTGTGCTCTTGATCTTGTTGCCGCTGCCGGCGCTTGCCCAGGAAGAGAGAGCTGCGGAAAAAGCTGCGACTGAGAAAGCGCGGCAGGAGGCCGCCGCAAAACAGCAAGCCTCACCTGAGCCGGCGAAGACCGACGAGGCTAAGAAGCCTGAAGACGAAAAGGCGGAGGAAGAGAAGAAGCCAGCCGACCCAATGTCGTCGCCGACTTTCAATGGCTTGAAACTTCGTTCTATTGGTCCGGCGTTCACTTCCGGACGCGTCTCCGGGTTTGCGGTGGATCCAAGTAATCCGGCGCACTACTTCGTCGCCGCTGCTTCGGGTGGTGTTTGGAAGACAATCAATAATGGCACAACCTGGACGCCGGTGTTCGACAAGGAAGGCTCCTATTCAATCGGCGCCATCGCGCTCGATCCAAAGAATCCGCTGACGGTTTGGGTGGGCACGGGCGAGAACAACAGCCAGCGCAGCGTTTCCTATGGCAACGGTGTCTATCGTTCGGATGATGGCGGCAAGACCTGGAAGAACGTCGGGCTCAAAGCTTCCGAACACATCGGACGCATCGCCATCGATCCGAAGGATTCGAATACGGTTTACGTGGCGGCACAGGGACCGCTTTGGGGGCCGGGCGGGGATCGTGGTCTCTACAAGACGAGCGACGGCGGCAAGACCTGGAAAAAGATTCTCAGCATCAGCGACAACACCGGCGTCACGGAGATTGTGATCGATCCACAAAATCCG
The DNA here is from genome assembly GCA_041498935.1 of Pyrinomonadaceae bacterium. Taxonomy (GTDB): domain Bacteria; phylum Acidobacteriota; class Blastocatellia; order Pyrinomonadales; family Pyrinomonadaceae; genus PSRF01. Next base: position 1,913 of record JBGQJH010000276.1, read on the forward strand.
GATACGCTTTATGCGGCGTCGTACCAACGCCGCCGGCACATGTGGACGCTGATTAACGGTGGGCCGGAGAGTGCGCTCTACAAATCGACGGACGCCGGCGCCACCTGGAACAAGTTGAAGGCAGGTTTGCCCACGACAGAGTTGGGACGTATCGGACTCGCGATCTCGCCAGTCGATAGCAATGTCATTTACGCGACGGTGGAAGCGGCTGACAAGAAGGGCGGCATCTTCCGCTCAAACGATCGCGGCGGTAGTTGGGAAAGGCGCAACGAATTCGATGTGGGCGCGATGTACTACGCGCGCATCGTCGCCGATCCGAAGAGCGTCGATCGAGTTTACGTGATGAATGTATTCCTGATGGTCTCGGACGATGGCGGAAAGACCTTGCGGCGTCTTGGTGAGAAGTCCAAGCATGTGGACAACCATGACATCTGGATCGATCCGAACAACACCGATCATTATTTAGTCGGCTGCGACGGCGGCGTCTACGAAAGCAATGACCGCGGCGCGAACTGGGAATTCAAACGCAACCTGCCCATCACGCAGTTTTACGATGTAACCACCGATAACTTCGCTCCGTTTTACAACGTCTACGGCGGCGCGCAGGACAACTTCAGCTTTGGTGGCCCGTCGCGCACGCGCAGCGCATCCGGCATTACAAACTCCGACTGGTTCGTTACTCATGGCGGCGACGGCTTTCGCAGTCAGGTTGATCCTGAAGACCCAAACACTATTTATGCCGAACTTCAGAACGGCTCGCTCGCGCGTTTCGACAAACGCAGCGGCGAACGCATGGGTATTCAACCAGCCGTCGGGCGCGGGGAAGAACCCCTCAGATGGAATTGGGACTCGCCCTTCATCATCAGTCCGCATTCGCACACGCGTCTTTACTTCGCCGCTGACAAACTATTTCGCAGCGACGATCGCGGCGATAGCTGGCAGGTAATCAGCGGCCAACTCTCTCGCGAACTCGATCGCGATAAGCTGCCGGTGATGGGCAAGCTTTGGAGTATGGATGCCGTCGCCAAGAATGCCTCGACAGCGTTCTTCGGTAATGCGTCCGCGCTCGCCGAGTCTCCTCTAAAAGAAGGCTTGATCTATGTAGGAACGGATGACGGCCTCATTCAGGTGACCGAGGACGGCGGCAAAGACTGGCGCAAGATTGAGACGTTTCCGGGCGTCGCCGACATGGCTTACGTGAGCCGCATCATTGCTTCCAATCACGACCCAAACACCGTCTACGTAGCGTTTGAAAATCGTCAGAACGCAGACTTCAAACCGTATCTCTTGAAAAGCACGAACGCCGGCCGCACCTGGACGGCAATCAATAGCAACCTGCCTAAGAATTGGCCCGTTTGGGCGATCGCCGAAGATCACGTCAACCCGAACCTGCTTTTTGTGGGCACTGAGTTTGGTCTCTTCTTCTCGATAGACGGCGGACAGAAATGGATACAGCTCAAAGGCGGGCTGCCGACTATTCAAGTCCGCGACCTCACGATTCAAAAGCGCGAGAACGATCTGGTCGTCGGCACGTTTGGTCGCGGCATTTACATCCTGGACAACTACACGCCGCTGCGTCTCCTCAAACCGGACATGCTCAAGCAGGAGGCACAACTCTTTCCCGTTAAAGATGCGTTGATGTACATCCAATCGCAGCCGCTGGGCGGGCGCGGCAAGAGTTTTCAAGGCGAATCATTTTTCACGGCGGAGAATCCTCCTTTCGGCGCCACCTTCACTTATTATTTGAAGGATGAATTGAAAACCAGGAAAGCAAAGAGGCAAGAGGCCGAGAAGGAAGCAGCGAAGAAGAATACGGTTGCGACCCTGCCGCGTTTGTCCGATCTTAGCGCCGAAGAAGAAGAGGAAACGCCGGCCATCATCTTCACTGTTACGGACTCGAGCGGTCGTGTCGTCAGGCGTCTGACGGGCCCAGTGACCGCAGGCATGCAACGCGTCGCGTGGGATTTGCGTTCTCCACCACCGTCGCTGCCGCCGCCACCAAACCCGGAGACTGAAGATCCTTTCAACGAAGGCCCAGCGGGGCCGCTCGTCATGCCCGGCGCGTATACGGTCTCGGTAGCGAAGCGAGTCGATGGCGTGATGACGCCGCTCGGTCAGCCGCAGGAGTTTCACGTCGCGGTTGCCGGGCAGGAGGGAATGTCCGCGGCTGATCGCGCAGCGCTGGTTGAGTTTCAGCAGAAGGTCGCGCGCTTGCAGCGCGCAGTGCAGGGCGCGCTCGAAGCGGCCAATGCTTTGAAACCGCGCCTGGCGTTAATTCGTCGCGCCCTGCTTGACACTCCTTCAGCGGGCGACAAGTTGCTTGACGATGCTGCCGCACTTGATAAGCGCACAAACGACATTCTGCGCGCCTTGCGTGGTGATAATGCACTGCGCGCGCGCAATATTAATTTGCCGCCGTCGATCAGCGAGCGCGTTGGGG
>JBGQJH010000277.1:0-4333 GCA_041498935.1 Pyrinomonadaceae bacterium
CCGGATTTCTTCTATGATCAGCCTGGCGTCGGCCAAAGCCCGCGCCGCTGTTTCCACCGTCTGTCGGGTTTCTTCACTGACAGGCGAAACTCCGTCTTCGGTGTAACACGCGACGCGCAAGCCACGCAGAAAGGAGCAACCGTCAGAAAACCTGGTCGGCAACGAGGTCCAGGGCGCGGACACCTCGTTCCCGGCGAGAACGTTGAATAGCAAATATAGATCGCTCACGCTGCGCGCCATGGGACCAATGGCTGCGGCAAGCGAATACGGACCGGCGCTCGGCGGAAACTGACCAGCCCCCGGCACTCGCCCAACCGTCGGCTTCAACCCGGCGATGCCGCAGAAGTGAGAAGGAACCCGAATTGAGCCGGCAAGATCGCTACCGATTCCGCCAGGGGACATGCAGCTTGCGATCGCCGCGCCCTCGCCTCCACTCGATCCGCCCGGCGTTAGTGAAGGGTTATGGGGATTATTAGTGCGGCCAAAAACGGGATTGTCTGCCGTGTAGTCCATCGCCATCTCTGCGGCGTTTGTCTTTCCCAGGATGATCGCGCCCGCAGCTTTCAGGCGAGCGACCACGGGAGCGTCATGTTGTGGAACAAACGCGGCGCGCATCGCGGAACCGCTGGTTGTTCGTAGTCCCTCCGTCTCGATGGTGTCTTTGATCGTCACCGGCACGCCGTGAAGTGGACCCAGATCTTTGCCGAGAAGAATTGCCGCTTCGGCTTCTCTCGCGTTCTCCATCACATCCGAAGCCAGTGTTACCACCGCATTGAGTTTGGGGTTAAGTTTCTCAATTCGCTGCAGGAAAGCATTCACGACGTCGACGGGCGAGATCGCTTTAGTCCGAATCAGTTCGGCAAGCTCGCCGACCGATTTTTCCGTAATGCTTCGGTTGTCTTCCAGGGTCATCTTAGCTGTTTCAGTATCTCCGCAATGGTTAGCGGCGGAAGAATCAGAGTACCAAGCGCACCGGCGAGGATACACCACCAGGCTACCAAACTGCCGCTGATGTTCTGGTCTGCGCCCTGAATGATTCGTCGCGCTTTCCAACCGAGCATGAGCGCGATTAAAGAGCCCAAGCCGAAGATGCCCGTGATTGAGAGAACAAACGCCATTCCGAGCATCTTGCTGACTTTCACCTGTTGCTCAAGGTCATCCATGAAGCGCCTCCAGTAGCAGGTTTTGCTTTTCAGAAACTTCTCACTATAATTTCCTTGCTCTGGAAAATCTCAATCACAACTTGCCCCCGTTTGGACCAGCGGCTTTAGCGGTAAAGCCCGACGGCAAAGGAGCGCGTTCGTGGGCGTACATTTGAGCAGGACTTTCGTCTTGCGCAAACTTCATCAGTTGTCCGGCATCATGCCGCTCGGCATCTTCCTGTTGGAGCATTTCTACACAAACTCGAAGGCGCTGGCTGGAGCGGCGGATTTCAACAACGCCGTCAAAGACCTGCAGTCGATCCCTTATATCTTATTCGTCGAGATTGGCGGAATCTTTATACCGCTCATCTATCACGCCGTCTATGGTCTGGTGATTACCATCGAAGCGCGTCCGAATAATTTGAACTATCCCTACCCGCGCAACTGGTTCTATCTAATCCAGCGGATAACGGGTGTGATTCTGTTTTTCTTCATTACTTTTCACGTGCTCAACTTCAGGTTTGGGCTGGTGCCCGGACTGAATACTATCTCAGTGGCTCACAGTCCGCAGATGGCTTTCGATATCGTGTCGCGCGAGTTTCGCATGATTCCGATATTCATTGTTTACATGATTGGTATCACGGCTACCGTTTGGCATCTGGCAAACGGCATCTGGCTGTTCCTGGTTGATTGGGGCATTGCCATCGGTGAGCGGGCGCAACGATTGACCGGTTACGCTTGCATTGGTTTTGGCATTGTCCTGCTGCTGGTTGGTATCAATGCCGCGATCGCGTTCATACGCCCGGGCGGACTATTGGGAGGAATTCTGTAAAAAGATGGCGAGCAACGGCATCAAGATCGCAATCGTGGGTGGTGGGCTGGCAGGCCTGGCGGCGACAATGAGAATTGCCGAGGCGGGACATGCGGTAGATCTTTTTTCTGTCGTTCCGGTGAAGCGGTCTCATTCCGTTTGCGCTCAGGGTGGTATCAACGGCGCCGTCAACACCAAAGGCGAGGGCGATTCCACCTGGGAACACTTTGACGACACGGTCTACGGCGGCGACTTTCTTGCGAATCAACCGCCGGCAAAAGCCATGTGCGAGCTGGCGCCTTCGATTATTTTCCTGTTCGATCGCATGGGCGTGCCATTCTCCCGCACCAGGGAGGGTTTGCTTGATTTCCGTCGCTTTGGCGGCACCAAGCATCACCGCACGGCTTTCGCCGGGGCTTCAACCGGACAACAGTTGCTTTACGCTCTTGATGAACAAGTGCGTCGCTACGAAGCTGCCGGTAAGGTTCGCAAGTTTGAGCACTGGGAAATGATGTCCTTGGTGCTTGACGACCATCAGGCCTGTCGCGGTCTGATCGCGATGAACTTGCAGACACTCGAACTGAAAGCATTTTCGGCCGATGCGGTGATCATGGCTACCGGAGGCCCGGGATTAATCTACGGGAAGTCGACCAACTCCATGGTCTGCACGGGAAGCGCTGTGTCCGCTTGTTACCAGCAGGGAGCGAAGTATGCCAACGGCGAATTCATTCAGGTGCACCCCACGTCGATTCCCGGCGAAGACAAGCTGCGGTTGATGTCGGAATCGGCGCGCGGCGAAGGCGGACGCGTTTGGGTGCCGCGGAAAGCCGGCGATACGCGAGCGCCGTCATCGATACCTGAAAACGAGCGCTGGTATTTCCTCGAGGAAAAGTTTCCTGCCTACGGCAATCTCGTGCCCCGCGACATCGCAACACGCGAAATCTTTCAGGTATGCATTGAAGGCAAAGGTGTGGGTGGCCAGAATCAGGTCTATCTCGATCTGACGCATATCCCCGCCGAGACGTTGGATCGAAAGCTGGGCGCGATCCTGGAAATCTACGAGATGTTTGTCGGCGACGATCCGCGCCACGTGCCGATGCGTATCTTTCCCGGCGTGCACTACTCCATGGGCGGACTCTGGGTCGACTACGATCAGCGCACGAACATTCCCGGACTGCTGGCGGCGGGTGAATGCGACTACTCAATTCACGGCGCCAACCGCCTCGGCGCAAACTCGCTCGTGAGTTGTGTCTATGGCGGCTTTATCGCCGCGCCCGCGGCCATCACTTATGCGAAGAATATTGAACGCAACGGCGCCGATGGCTCGCGCATTTACGATCAGGAGTTGCAGAAGCAGCAGGAGATAAACGACGCGCTGGTGAAACAGAGCGGCAACGAGAACCAGTACGTTCTCCATCAGGAGATGGGCAAGTGGATGACTGACAACGTAACGGTCGTCCGCTACAACAAGAAACTCAAGGCGACGGATAACAAACTGCTCGAGCTGATGGATCGTTACAAGCGCATCTCGATCAACGACTCGAATCTCTGGGCCACCATGGCGTTGCCGCACGCTCGCCACCTGGACAACATGCTCGAGCTGGCGCGCGTGATCACGCTTGGGGCGCTGAATCGCAACGAGTCGCGCGGCGCACACTACAAGCCGGAGTTTCCCAATCGCGATGATGAGAATTTCCTGAAGACTACCATCGCGGAGTACTCCGGTGAAGGCCCGGTTATTTCTTATGAACCTGTCGATATCTCGCTGATTCCGCCACGCAAGCGAGATTACAGCAAAGCGAAATAAGAGCCTAAACATGATCCGGCGGCGGCCAAACCCAGTGCACAGGTCTAAGGGCGGAAACTATGAAGGTTAGGTCAAGCAAAGATTTTCCATTTATCATTTTTCAATTCTCATTTGTCAGCGCAGACGACTTTGTGATTGATGAGGCGTATGTCCCAATGGAAAATGAGAAATGCGAAATGGAAAATGGAAAATCTGCAGCACAGCTTCCGCTGTAGTCGATAGAAACTGAGCAGCCATGTCCACACACGTGCCAACAGCAAAAGCCAGTCGCGTCCCGCCGAAGTCTGTCGAGATTCACATCAGGCGCCGCGCGAATCCCGACTCGCCGCAATACTGGGAGCGCTTTGAGCTTCCCTATCGTCCGAATCTCAACATCATCTCGTGCCTGATGGAGATTCAAGCGAATCCGGTAACGATGGAAGGGACTCCGACCACGCCACCCGTTTGGCAGATGAACTGTCTCGAACAGGTGTGTGGCATCTGCACGATGGTTATCAACGGACGCGCGCGACAGTCGTGCTCAGCGTTGATTGATAATCTGGAACAGCCAATCAAGCTCGAGCCGATGCAGAA
>JBGQJH010000278.1:0-4309 GCA_041498935.1 Pyrinomonadaceae bacterium
CTCACCAACATTACGTTCATTCGCACCGGCACAATCGATCTTCAGTCGTTCGGCATGATCCTCAAGTCGGCGCCAATGCCCCGGCCACAAGAAAGGCTTGCCGTTGTAGATTGCAACCGTCGTGAAAACTCCCCGGCCATATAGCATCGCCGACGACACCGGCGCCACGCGCGCCTTCGTCGCTTCGAGCATCACTTTGTTGAGATAGATTACGGGATGCATAGCATTAGCCGCGGATTTACGCAGATTACACGAATCTGAAAAAGACTTCCCAGACTGGACTGCCTATTGTTTGATTTGATCCGCGTTCATCCGCGTTCGTCCGCGGCCAATTAAATTAGTTTAGAGTCCAACCTTCAGGTTGCTGACTGCGGGCGGAGGCAAGTTAAAGCTTGCACTCTGAAACTTGCTTATTCTCTACCCGCGGCCATTACTTCCGCTTCGAGCTTCCTGGAAAGCGAGGTGCGCCAAACGCTTTCCATCTCCCTGACAGCAACCGAGATGGCTTCCTCTTCGCCCAGTTTTATTCGCAGGCTGTTGCCGCCGACATGACCGATTATCGCAAACGGACAATGCTCGCGATCGGCAATTTGTTCTACAGCTGCCCGCGAAGATGCAGCGAAACTGACGATAATCCGCGAGGGTGATTCGCTGAAGAGCACACTCGCCAGCGAAAGCGAACTGAGTACAGATTCCGGGAGGACGACCTCGGCGCCGATGCCCGTGCGATTCAGCGAAGAAAAGCAGCACTCGGCGAGGGCCACGGCGAGTCCGCCATCAGAGCAGTCGTGGGCTGACAAGAGCAGGCCTGCTTCGGCTGCCTCCAGACAGACATTCTGGACGGCGCGTTCAGCTTGCAGATCAATTTTCGGAACAGCGCCACCGGCAATCATCGCTTCAGTGGAAACGCCGTCCACAATTGCTGCGTACTCGCTGATAGAAAGATCATCCGCGGTTATTCCCAGTAAGGCGATCACATTGCGCTCATGTTTGAATCCGGGTTGCACCACCCGGCGCACGTCTTCCACGAGGCCGATCATTCCGATTACGGGCGTCGGCAGAATGCCGCGCCCTTCAGTTTCGTTGTAGAAGGAGACGTTGCCGGAAACTACCGGCGTATTGAATGCGCGGCAGGCTTCAGCCATGCCGTCGATAACTTCTGAAAAGGACCACATCACTTCCGGCCGTTCCGGCGAGGCGAAGTTTAGGCAGTTGGTGATCGCCAGCGGGCGCGCGCCAACGCACACCACGTTGCGAGCTGCTTCAGCGACGATCAACTTTGCTCCTTCGCGCGGGTTGGCGGCGCAGTAGCGCCCATTGCCGTCGAGGGTCATGGCCAGCGCCCGGCGAGTTTCTTTTATTCGCACCACGGCGGCGTCGGCGCCCGGCAACAACGCAGTGTTGGTCCTGACCATGTGGTCGTATTGCCGGTAGACGAATTGTTTGGAAGCGAGGTTTGGCGAAGCTAATAGTTTGAGAAGCGACTGATTGAAGTCTGGAGTCTGGAGTCTGGAGTCTGGAGTCTCAGTTCGTTCGGATTGAAGACTGTAGACTGAAGACTGGAGACTCGGTTGGGCCATCGGCCGCTCGTACAAGGGCGCTTCGTCCGTGAGCGCGGAAACGGGAATGTCGGCAACGATCTCGCGCTCGTGAATCACGCGCATGTTGTGTCCCTCGCGGACGCGGCCAATAACCACGGCGTCCAGATCCCACTTGCGAAAGATGTCGATCACTTCGCGCTCGCGTCCCGAGTGGGCCACTATCAGCATTCGCTCCTGCGACTCAGACAGCAGCATCTCGTAAGCAGTCATGTCCTGCTCGCGCTGCGGTACGAGTGACAGATCGATCTCGACGCCGGTGCCGGCGCGCGCCGCCATTTCACACGAAGACGATGTCAGTCCGGCAGCACCCATGTCCTGGATTCCCGCCACGGCGCCACTGCGCATTGCTTCGAGACAAGCTTCGAGCAACAGTTTCTCCAAAAAGGGATCGCCGACTTGAACAGTAGGACGCTTCGCGAGCGCTGCGTCATCAAACTCCGCCGAGGCCATGGTCGCGCCATGAATGCCGTCGCGTCCCGTCTTCGCGCCGACGTAAAGGATCGGATTGCCAACTCCCGTCGCCTTGCCGAAAAAGATTTGATCCCGGCGCACCAGTCCGAGCGCGAACGCATTAACGAGCGGGTTGAGCGAGTAAGCGTCGTCGAAAGCGACTTCGCCGCCGACGGTCGCAACGCCAAAAGCATTGCCATAGTGAGCAATCCCGCCAACGACGCCTGCCAGCAGCGAGCGATTGCGGCGTCCGTGTTTGGCGTGGTCAAGCGAGCCAAAACGCAGGCTGTTCATCGCGGCAATCGGTCGCGCGCCCATCGTGAAAACGTCGCGCAGGATGCCGCCAACGCCCGTCGCTGCTCCCTGAAACGGCTCGATGAACGAAGGGTGATTATGCGATTCGATCTTGAAGGCGGCACACCAGCCATCACCGACGTCTACGATGCCGGCATTCTCGCCCGGCGGCACGATGATGCGCTCGCCGGTGGTGGGCAACCGGCGCAAATGAATGCGCGAAGATTTATACGAGCAGTGTTCCGACCACATCACCGAGAAGATGCCCAACTCAACGAACGTAGGCTCGCGGCGCATGCGCGACTTGATACGTTCAAACTCTTCCGGCGTGAGATTGTGAGCGGAGATTACTTCGGGAGTTATCGGTTCCATAAAAGGAGGCAGTCGGCAGCAGCAGGAGGCGGCAGAAGCGAACCTGCCTACTGCTCCTGCCGACTGCCTAGTAGCTTTTCAATCGCAGCGCGCAATTCATCCGCCTTGATGCGGCCAAAATGTTTGTAAACCACTTCGCCCTTGTTACTGTACAGAAACGTCGCCGGCAAAGCGCCGCCCCACTCGCGATCCACCGAGTTGATTGCCGGCTCCGGGTCGGCCACGTTCAATAAGTAGACAGGCATTGTGGCCTTCATCTCGCGAAGAAATTTCGGGACGGCGGTATTAATGTCCGCCAGGTCGTCGAGAGAGATCGCGATGAAGTCGAGCCCTTTTGCTCGATACTGTTCGTCGATTTTCACCAGGTCGGGAAACTCGTCGCGGCAGGGATCGCACCACGTAGCCCAATAATTGACCAGCAGCGGATGGTTGCCGTCTCGCTTCAGCAAGCCTTGCAACTCCTCGGCATTAATCGGACGGGCTGCGGCCGCGCGCTTCACCGTGTGATTGACTCGAGCCGTGCGCCCCTTGCTAGCGGTGGGAGATTGGGCCGCCGCCGAGAATGTTAGACACACGACGACGCCGGCAACAACGAGCCGGACGAGCTTGGCTTTTGCAGTCCGTGTCTTCAAAAGCGACATTTATTCGACACGCTTGATGGAACAACCGAAAGCGTTGGCGGTGGTTTTCGCAACCGGCTTTCCGGCGAGCGTTGCCTCGAGCGCGTCACGCAGTTCAGTTGAGTTGACTTGTGATATGTCGCGGCTGTTGTCTATGCGGCCGTGATAGACGAGTTTGCTGTTGGCGTCGAGGAAATATGCCTCAGGCGTTCTGGTCGCGCCCAGCGCATCGGCAATCTTGTTTCCGTTATCCTTGAGAATCGGAAACGTCAGATGCTTTTCCGCGGCGTGGGCTTTGACATCGGCCGCGGGCTCGGTCGAATTGGCGTTAATGCCCACAACGCTGATGCCGCGGGCCTGGTAGTCCTGCGCGAGTTTTTCCATCCGCTCGTTGTAAGCGTTGGAAACCGGACACTGCACCGCTATGAAGATCAGGATGGTGCCGTTTTTGCCCTTGAGCGAATTAAGGGAATGGTTGGTTCCGTCTACGTCGGGAAGGGTGAAATCTACAATCGTGGCGCCAATCGCCGGAGGCGCGGGAATATCTGCAGCAATAGTGCGGGCATTTCCAGCAATCGCGATGGCAACCAGGGCAATCATCAACGAGATAAGATGTAGCTTTTTCATGAGTAGGAACTCCTTCAGAGCGCAATAGCAGTTGAACGAAATAATGGGGAACTGGAGCAGAAAGATTATCAGTCTGCGATGAGGCGTGGCAAGCGAGGGATATCAGAACCGGGAGCAGTAGCGACCGGGTCGATGTCGAGGGGAGCGACCGATTGGAGAGTGACACTACTCAGGGGAGACCCGGTCGCTACTGCTCCCGGTTCTGATAGTGCGCGGCGATGATGAGCACTGTCAAAGTGGTAGCGACGAGAGCCGAGAGCAGACAGAACTGACAGAAGTGACCGATGACGAATGCTTGCAGGTAAAACAACCAGAGCGTCGTCAGAAACATTGCGGCGACGATCA
>JBGQJH010000279.1:0-4286 GCA_041498935.1 Pyrinomonadaceae bacterium
GAGATCTTTCTCAGTTTAGCCATGAAGTGTGGCTCACTGAGAACGGGTTGCCGCAAAACACCGTTCACTCGATCGCGCAAACCAGAGATGGCTACATCTGGATCGGCACTGAGGAGGGTTTGGCTCGCTTCGACGGCGTAAGGTTTACTGTTTTCGATAAGCAGAACACTCCGCAGCTCAAGAGCAACTTCATTCGCGCTCTGTTAGCAGATCGTCAGGGCGCACTGTGGATCGGCACAGCAGAAGGCCTGGTGCGCATGTTGAATGGTAAGTTCACGATGTTCACCACTAATGAGGGGCTTCCCAGTAATACTATCCAAGCCGTCTATGAAGATCGCGAAGGCAATCTCTGGGTCGCTACCGCTACCGGTTTGGGCCTCTTCAAAAGTGGTGGACTTACCAAGTTCACTACAAAGGAGCGGCTGATCGGTGGGAGCATCCAGGCGTTGTTCGAAGATGCCGACGGTGCGCTTTGGATCGCCACGCCTTACGGCGTAGGACGGGTTAAGGATGGCACGTTTACGAACTACACGGTCCGCGACGGACTTGGCAGTAACAGTGTCAGAGCAATCCAACAGGACCGGGATGGCCGCTTATGGTTCGGTTCTCTCGGTGGCTTGACCTCGTTCAACCGCGGCCGCTTCACAACTTATAAAACACGAGATGGTCTGCCAAACGACCGAATAATCTCCTTACATGCGGACCGAGACGGTGGTCTCCTGGTCGGAACGGCTGGCGGTCTTTGTCGCTTCACCGATGGCCGTTTCACTGGTTTCAATGCCGGAGACTCACTCTCAACCAGCACCATCCTATCCCTTCTCGAAGACCTCGAGGGCAACCTGTGGATTGGCACTGAGTCCGGGGGAATCAACCTCCTGAAAGACACAAAATTCACGACTTATACTGTCAGAAACGGACTCTCAAACGATGTCGTCAAGTCGATCTATGAAGACCACCAGGGCAATACGTGGATCGGGACTGACGGCGGCGGCTTGAATTTGCTGAAGGATGGCAAGCTCAGCGTTTACACCACCCGCGACGGACTATCCAGCAACGTTGTTCTGGCTCTATTCGGCGACGGTGCGGGAAATCTTTGGGCCGGGACGCCTGAAGGATTGAATCGTTTTAGTCATGGGAAGTTTACTGTCTATACTGCGGCCGACGGTCTGGCAAACAATGACGTCCGATCGATCTGTGCGGATCATCGCGGCAATCTCTGGATTGGCACGCGCGGGGGATTGACCCGAATGAAGGACGGAGTCTTTAGAACCTTCACTGAGGTGGACGGGCTCCCTAATGATCTAATCGCCACACTTTATGAGGACGCCAAAGGAAACCTGTGGATTGGCACGTTCGGCGGCTTGAGTAGACTCACGAATGAAGAGTTTACGACGTTTACGACCAAGGACGGACTCTCGAACGACGCGGTCATCTCACTCTATGAAGACTCGGATGGTACGCTGTGGATTGGTACTAATGGCGGTGGTTTGAATCGCCTGAAAGACGGACAGGTTACCGCTTACACTACGCGCAATGGCCTGCTTGACGATGTTGTATACCGAATCCTGGAAGATGGCCAAAATAACCTGTGGTTGAGTTGCCGCAAAGGCATCTTTCACATTGGCAAAAAGGAGCTCGACGAGTTTGCCAGCGGGAGGATCGCCTCAATCGCGCCGGTTGCTTATGGTACCGCAGACGGCATGATGACGCGCGAGTGCAGCGGTGGCGGCGATCCGGCCGGATGGAGAGGTAGTGACGGAAAGCTCTGGTTCCCAACCATCAAAGGCGTTGCGATGATCGACCCGGAAAGAATAAAAACAAATACTCAGCCGCCGCCGGTTGTGATCGAGCAAATACGTATCGATGACCAATCAATCACGCCGAGCGATCGCCTTGAGTTGCCACCGGGCACCACACGCTTCGACTTGTATTACACGGCGCCGAGCTTCGTGGCGCCAGAGAGAGTCAGGTTTAAGTATAAGTTGGAAGGCTTTGACAAGGACTGGATTGACAGTGGTACGCGCCGCATCGCTTACTACACTAATCTGCGCCCCGGAGCTTACACGTTCCGCGTAATCGCCAGTAACAACGATGGTATTTGGAATCAAACCGGCGCTGCTTTCGGTCTGTACCTGAAACCATACTTCTATCAGACCTATTGGTTTTACGCGGTCTTCGTGCTTGGCCTGGCCATGCTTGCGTGGCTGCTATTTCGGCTGCGCGTGCGCGGAATGCGAATGCAATTTGGCGCCGTGCTGGCTGAGCGAACTCGCATCGCCCGCGAGATTCATGACAACCTGGCGCAGGAGATGTCGGGGATCTCCGTGCAACTGGAAGTGGTCGCGCGCACAATGCCGCCCGGGGCTGACGCCGCCAGGACCCATCTGGATCGCGCCCGACGGCAAGTTCGTCATGGTATCGCCGAAGCGCGCCGTTATGTTTGGGATTTGCGTTCGCCCGCGCTGGAGAACAACGATCTGCCTACTGCGTTGAGTGAGACCGCGCGGCGATTGACGAATGAGACTGCTATCCAGACGCAGGTTGAAGTCAATGGCACCTTCCGGCCGTTGCCGCGATTGGTTGAGGATAATCTGCTGCGCATCGGACAAGAGGCAATGAACAATGCCGTGAAACACGCGCAGGCCCAACGGATCTTTGTCAATCTAGTTTTCGATGTCCGGCGAGTGCAGCTCAGCGTACGGGATGACGGGCGCGGTTTTGACAATAGAGTGCCAGGCAATGGACGGGCTGGTCATTTCGGATTGATTGGCATGCGCGAGCGCGCCGAACAGATTGGTGGTACCTTGTCGATTCACAGCACCGAAGGCGCCGGCACTGAGGTCGTAGCTGACATACCAATCAGTAGCTAAGGTGGAAGTGAACAGTAAAGGGTGAAAAGTGAAGAGTGAATTGCAGAATCCCGAGTAATGAGTGCTGAGTGAACTTTTCACTTTTCACTTGTCACTTTTCACTGTATCAGCTCCACCAAACATTTCGATAGGAGTTTGTATGTTCTGTCCACGGTGTGGCTCTAATCAGAGTGAAGACCTGAAGTTCTGTAAAGTGTGTGGCGTGAACCTGTATGCCGTAAAGCAGGTAGTTGATGCGCGAGAACCAGATGAGAAATTCGATTGGAGCAAGACCTGGGTTGCGGAGATGTTTCTCTCTGCCGATGAACACAAAAGACGCAAGGCAGAAATCGAACATCAGCGGGGGATTACACCCGAGGTTAAGCGTTACAACGAAATCAAAGCGGGTGTAATTGTCAGCAGCGTGGGAATTGCGTTAACGATTTTCCTGTTTGTATTTATGGGGGGCCTGATCGCCAGCGGTAAAGTCTCGCATGACGCCGCCGAGATCCTTAGTCGTCTTTGGGTAGCTGGTGTGATACCTCTGTTTGTTGGGTTAGCGCTCATAACAAACGGCCTTGTCGTCAGCAAGAAACTCGTGGAAGCTGCGAGAAGGGGCTCGCGGATGGGACACGAGGGTTTGGAAGGAGAGGCGAATCCCTCCCTTGGCTCTGCTGATACTAATGAATTTCTTCCTTCACCTTTCAGCGTCACGGAACAGACGACGAAACACCTGAGCCGTTCCGGTGAGAAGTAATAGGCCATGGGCTACGTCCTCACAGGGACCTTTCCCTGGAGAGGAGAATTCTGAGCGAGCGTCCCGGTAGAAATAGTGAGCGCAACAATCGTGTCCCAGAAGATCAGCATCATGGTAATCGACGACCAGGCGGTCGTGCGTCAGGGTTTTGTCGCCTTAATTAATACCGTGGCGGACATGGAGGTAATCGCTGAGGGGATTAACGGACAGCAAGCCATTGATTTATATCGCCAACACAAACCCTGCGTGACGCTTATTGATTTGCGTATGCCAGTCCTCGGTGGAGTCGAAGCCATTACTGCTATTCGGCGCGAATTCCCGGATGCGCGTCTGATCGTCCTCACTACCTACGATGGTGATGAAGACATCTACCGCTCGCTGCAAGCAGGAGCCAGAGGCTATCTGTTGAAGGACGTCTTCTTCGAGGAACTCGAGACGGCGATTAGGACCGTGCACGCCGGATCCCGGCACATTCCCGCCGCCATCGCCGAGCGGCTTGTCGAGCGAATGGCCGGCTCTGATTTGACCAGCAGAGAGATGGAAGTGCTCGAGCTGATCGTACAGGGCCAAAGCAATAAAGAAATAGGCGCGAGCCTGAGTATCAGCGAAGCGACCGTCAAGAGTCACATAAATAACATTCTCAGCAAGCTCGGCGTGACCGACCGTACCCAGGCCGCCAC
>JBGQJH010000280.1:0-4253 GCA_041498935.1 Pyrinomonadaceae bacterium
ACCACCGGCTACTTTCGCCCAACCCTGCGGGTTGCCAAGCATTGTCACTCGTCCGTGCGACGGACTAGTTCAATTACTTTTTGTGACAACGCCCGATCGGATTATTAGTTGGACGAGGCTCCGAGTTTTGTTAACTGCCTGACTGCTAATCCCAATGCACGATCGCGTCCGGAATAGAGATCGCTTCGCTCGCTCACGACGGTTTCGTCAGGCCTTAATCCGTGTCCCTCGAGCCGCTCACCTCGCGCAGTTTCATAATCAAGCTCGCTGACATCGAGCAAGCCCCCGTCAGGCAAGAGGTGGCGCGAGCGAACTGCCAGCACACAGCCACAGGTTTCGGTGCCAATGATCGTTGCCCGCTTCGCTACCCGAAGCGCCTCGATGAAAATCTCGGACGCGCTCGAGGTGCGTTCACTTGTTAACACCACCAATGGAAGTTTTGTTTGCGCGATCAGTTCGGGCGTAGACAGAGATCTGGAATGAGTGGCTATTGTCAGGCTGGTTCCCTCGCGATCGATGAATTGGCCCAGGTCTAGTCCCGGCCCCAGGAAAGTTGACGCAATATCCGTCATCGCTTCGGCATCGCCGCCGCCATTCCCGCGAAGATCTACAATGATGCCGCGCGCGCCACGTAGTTTCTCCTGCAACGTCCGCGCGAAAGCAGCCGCAATCGGTTTTGTGAAGGCATCGATTTCAATGACCGCATATTCTCCTCGTTCGCGACGTAGTCGCACGCCAAGCTCGCGCTGCTGCCAATGACGATCAAAGCGAACTGCCTTTTGTTTACCGTCTTTTCCTTTCCAGCGAACTTCGACCGAGGTTTCAGCGGGGCCGTCCAGCAGCTTTGCGAAGGTACGAAACCGGGATGAGGCGCTGGCATGAGTTGCGGAGTTAGCCAGGCGGTCCTTGACCAGAGACAATGCCGCCTCGCCATTCACGGTTTCGATTACGTCACCGGCGCGCATGCCTGCCAGCTGCGGCGCGGAGCCACGCTCCACCTGAACCACAGTTGGCAGTCCCTCGACCTCGGCTATCGAAATGCCAATAGTCACAAAACGCGGGCGCCACCAGTCAAACTTTTCTTCCGGCGCGAAGACGCGGGTGTGCGGATCGTCTAAGGACGCAATCATGCGGCGCAGCACGGCATACAGCTCCTCGCTGGAGTTGGCCTCGGCCGCAAGCGAGCGAAAGGTGGTTCTTTGAGCGTCCCAATCAAGGCCGTGAAAGCTGCGATCGTAATACCGCTCGTTTATTCTGGACCAGGCGGCATCGAAGACTGCCAGCCGGCCTTCGCGTGTGGCAGTTGAAACGGCAGCGGAGTCATTTCGTTCAGCGCGAACCGAAACAAATGGGTCAGGGGTAAAGGGGAAAGGGTAAAACGAGAGCGCGGCCAGGATAGCGAGCACTCTTAATGCAGTCATTCTTGTTTTCGTTTTACCCATTCCCCTTTTCCCGTTCCCCTTTCCCCTACTTCCTTATTTCGGCGGTTTGCGAAAGTTATAGCGCAGCAGGACGCGAATCGGAATCGCAACTCCATTGCGCATTGCCGGAAAGAAATGCAACCGGCGAACGGTGTCGACTGTCGTCTCGTCCAGGCCAAACCCCGCCCAACGGGCAACGTCAACCCGCATCACCTCACCACTCGCGTCAAGATCAACGAGCACATCGACCGTCGCTTCAGCTTCGGCCCGCGCGGCGGTCTCCGGGTATGCGGGTATTAAGTGTCGATAGGGGCGCGGCAAGCGCAGCCCTTCCGCCGCCGCGCTCTTCTCGTCATCCGGCGCTGCTTCGATGATTGGGATTTGCTGATCGGTTGTTAGCTCGCGCTCACCGCGTTCATCCTCCTGCGCCCGACGAATTGCAATAGTGTACGGGGGTTCAGCGTGGCCGCTAGACAATTGCGCGAGCAGCGCCTGTTCCGCAATTGGCGCAGTTCTGCCCTGAAAGCTGGGACGTTCCCATTTGACAAGCCTGCCTGTTCGCGCACTCACCACAAAGATCGAAGCGTAGGATTCGAAGTAGACCGGGCCTGTTGAAGGCGAGCGACGAAGTGTTTGCGAATCTCCCAAAATAAAAAAATCGCAACCCAGCGACGCGCCAAGATCGCGCGCGTCGTTTAGCGAAAGATTTATTGAGCCGGCATATCCGGCGCCGCGAGCTGCCGCGTTAACCTGGTCGTGGTCCAAAACAAGCATGCCGGTTTCGCTTTTGAGATTTGCCGCGAGTTTTTCGGAGGCTAGTCGTCCAATGCTGGAGTCGCCAAAATCCAAAATCGCCAGAGTTACGGGGCGCTCGATTGTCTGGCTGCTGCCGCTAACACCAAAACCCAGCCAGATCAATGCGAGAAATATCAAGCCACAACCGTCCAGGATTCGGAGCAGCCGTGGTGAGCCATTAGGGAATTGAAACGATGGCATTTGGTAACGAGTAAAACGTTGTGAGATCCCGGGGCGACTCGCTAAAGTCTTTTCCACAACTGTTGCGACGGTACGCGCAGCGCGCGATTGAATTTGCTGGAAGCGTTTTCCCAGGCGATGGTTGCCGTCAACTCCACGAGAGCGTCCTCAGCGTAAAACTCGCTTAGCCTCGCGAAAAGTTCGTCGCTTACATCGCTATCCGTTATGGTCATGGCGTCGGCAGCCTCCAGCGCTACACGTTCAGCCGGGCTGTATAGGTCACTAGTGGCATAGTTGGGGAGGGCTTCAATTTTCTCTTCAGAAACTCCGAGTTGGCTACCCACGGCAGCGTTGAGGTCTTGTCAAAACTCACAACCGTTGAGAAAGGCAACGCGGCGATTAATCAGCGCTCGCAGACTCGCCTCAATCAACCCCGACGCCTCAATACCTCCCCACATAGCACGCGCGCCTCGAAAAATCGAAGGCCGGCGTGCGTAAAGAAGATGGTTAAGCAAAGGGGCACCCCACGTTTTCCTCTGCGCCGCCAGCACGTTCGTAATGTACTTGTCCGCTGCTTCCGTATTCACGTTCGCTATTCTTGCCATCGCTCGTTAGTCTCCCTGGAACTCACTGTTTCAATAAGGGCTACTGACTTCCCGCAGCCGAGCGATCGCGGGGCATCAGGCTGTGATAGAGCTTATAGACTTCCGTCTTCACTTCCGCGGGGAAACAAACGCGGTGTAACTCATAACCGCGTTGCAGCCCGCGGACGACGTCGCTGACTTCGGTGATTTCGCGTATGCAAGGGCGCGCATAACCATCTTCGACGTAAATTCGACTCTTCGGCTCCGCGCCTTCCGCAGTGTAATAGTTGTAATAGGGTACATCACTCGCGCGGTCTTCTATGAAGTAATAATCCGGATCGTACCCTGCCTTAATCACGCACTCTCGCGCTGCTGCCAGGAATTCCGGCCGCTCCGCAACCGGCATGTCAAGATCGATTGCTTTGAAGAGCCGCCGGCCGGTGAAGCGCTTGCTGAGGTCAGCGAGAATTGTGTCCGCCGAACGCTGCCACTGCTTAACGTGAAACAAAACGTCGGAGTCGTCCACTTCGAGATACTCGGTGATTGTTAAAGAGTTTCGGCGCAGTACCTTTTCAAACGCCGTGTCTGGCGCGTACCAAACCGGCTCGCCGGTCTCCAGTAACTTCAAAGCGCGCCGCAGGATTGCTCGTAACACCGCTTCCGCCGAACGCAACGTGCGATGAAAATAGACCTGGCGAAACATGTAGTAGCGCGCTTGTAAATATTCCTCCACTGCATATAGACCGCGCGCCGCCACGTAAATCCGATCGTGTTCTTCATCGATTGCCAGCGCGTTGATGATCCACTCCAGATCATAGATTCCATACTTGGCGCCCGTCATCAATGAATCGCGCAGCAGGTAGTCCATGCGATCAACGTCGAGTTGGGAAGAAACCAGTTGGGCCAGGGCAGCCGGCTGAAATTTGCCTTCAATAATAGCCGCCACCTTCGCGGGCAACTCCGCCGAGTAGGAACGCAACAGTTGGCCGATCTCAGTAGCTTCACTCAGCACAACTTCGACGGTCCATTTCTCGTGGTGGAACCCCAGCACTTTTTCCATCACATGAGAAAACGATCCATGGCCCACGTCGTGAAGCAACGCGGCCGCGCGGGCGGCTGCGCGATCCTGCTCTTTGATTAAATGTTTTTCCGCGAGGCGATCGAGCACGCGATTCATCAAGTGAAAAGCGCCCAGCGAGTGAGTAAAACGAGAATGCTCTGCGCCCTGGTAAGTGTAGAGCCCGAGTCCGAGCTGCTTGATGCGTCGCAGTCT
>JBGQJH010000281.1:0-4249 GCA_041498935.1 Pyrinomonadaceae bacterium
CCGTTTTCTACGGCCGGCAACAGAGCATCCTGCTGTCCTTTGTTGAAGCGATGGATTTCGTCGATGAATAGAATTGTGCGCGCGCCAAACTGTCGTTCGCGTCGCGCATCCGCGATGGCGGCGCGCAGATCTTTCACTCCGGAAAAGACAGCCGAGAGCGCTACGAAACGCGCTTCGGATGTTTCGGCAAGCAGTCGCGCCAGCGTTGTCTTGCCCGTGCCCGGCGCTCCCCAAAGTATCAACGACGGCAAGTTTGCCGCACCTTCAAGCAGCCGTCGCAGGATCCGGCCCTCGCCGACGAGGTGACTCTGGCCCACAAACTCAGCCAACGAACGTGGTCGCATTCGATCAGCGAGCGGGGCAGACGGTTCGACGATGTCGTCGGCGGGTGAATTGCTAAAAAGACTACCTGTAGTTGAATACGCCATGGCGAAAGCTACGTGCAATTATCTCCGAAACCGCCGAGACATGCGACCGCCCGCCGCTCCCTTTGGTTGAGCGCTACAAGACGTACGGAAAGTTGGACGGTGTCCCGGTTTGAACTGATCTCTGTGCGTCCTCTGTGTTCTCTGTGACTCTGTGGTGAGTCTTTATTAGCGATTGTTCCCACGGAGACCGGAGAGAACACGGGGGTTTACACAGAGAAAACTGAAATTAGGACGCCCAACGTTGCTGCAAACTTAGTGGGAACGCCGTCCGTGTTATCTTCGTATATTCAGCCGAACGCAGATAACCCGCGTGATTCGCTAACGATAAAGCGGGAAGAATTGGGGAACCGAAACGATGAAAGACGCAACCGACGTACTGAGAATAGTGGGAATTATCCTCCTGGGAATTTTTGTTTTTGCCGTGGGCATCCCCATCGTATTAACCGCCGCTGGCATCACGCTGGGAATCATCAAGATCCTTTTCGGCATCGCGGTGCTGGTTATCAAGCTGGCGGTAGTGTTGGCAATTGGTTACCTGATCCTCGTCGGCATTCGCGCCGTCCTGCGCTGAAAGAATATTTAGGGCAGTCGGATTCCAAATCGCTTCCAGCTCATGCGACTGCCCCAACCGCCCGCACTTTCCCAAACCGAAAACCACAATTCAACCCTTTCGAAGATTCCAACTTCCTAAGAGCAACCCGGAGGGTTTTGTAGAAGTAGCCGGAGGTCTTCGACCACCGGCTACTATCTGACACGCCTCAGGCGTGAGACTCACCCGCTAGCGCCGGTGGTTCTGACAAGCGCCGTTGCTTACGGCATCCTCTTTCGGTGAAGTGTGGCAGGATACCACGCTAGCGCGCGCTACACATTAAAGCGAAAAAGCACCACGTCGCCTTCCTGCATAATGTAGTCCTTGCCTTCTAACCTGGTCAGGCCTTGCTCGCGCGCGGCAACGTGTGAACCGACGCGCATCAGGTCTTCATAGCTGATCACTTCGGCGCGGATGAAGCCGCGCGCAATATCGGAATGAATCGTGCCGGCGGCGTCTTGCGCGCGCGAACCTTGCGCGATCGTCCAGGCGCGCACCTCTTTTTCTCCCGCGGTCAGAAACGACATCAGACCAAGCACGCGATAGGCGCTCTGGATCAGTTGATCCACGCCGCTGCTCTTAACTCCGAGCGACTCCAGATACTCGCGCCGTTCTTCAGGGGCCAGGCCAACGAGATCCGCCTCCAATTGCGCGCAGATTACAATACACTCAGAGCCTTCGCTCGCGGCGACCTCGCGAATCACCCGCACGTGCTCGTTATCATTCGGCGCGCCGAGCGCGGCTTCGTTAACGTTAGCCGCGTAAATAGTCGGCTTCATTGTCAATAGGAAATAGTTCCGGGCAATGGCAAGCTCACCCTCGCTCAGCGACACGCTCTTGGCCGGCTGAAACTCTTCCAGCGCCGGCTGCAACTTGTCGAGCACCTCGAGTTCGGCCCGCGCAATCTTCTCTCCGCCCTTGGCGCCCTTTTGCACGCGCTCGCGGCGTCGCTCGACGGTTGCAAGGTCGGCCAGCGCCAGTTCGATCTGGATCGTTTCAATGTCTCGCCGGGCATCGACGGCGCCATCGACGTGGACGATATTGTCGTCCTCGAAGCAGCGGACAACCTGAATCATCGTGTCGGTTTCGCGTATGCTCGCCAGAAACTGGTTGCCGAGGCCTTCACCTTTCGAGGAGCCGCGCACCAGTCCGGCAATGTCGACGAATTCAACGCTGGCGGGAACGATGACGTTCGTCTTCACGATCTTTGCGAGTGGCGCCAGGCGCTCATCGGGCACCGTGACGACACCCACGTTTGGCTTGCTGGTGGAGAAAGCGTAGTTCGCGGTCACGGCAGACGACTGCGCAGTCACCGCATTGAAAAGCGTGGTCTTGCCAATATTGGGCAAGCCAACAATACCTGCTCGTAGCATTAGTTTGAATCCCTCAGCTTTGAAACTACCCGATAATAATCAGCGGCGCAAACACGGAAGTTCGACGCGAGTGTGGAGTTCAAGCTTTAGGGTACGGTGCAGTTTGGCGGCCTGGAACCGCTGTTCCCTTGCGTAACTTTGCGTCTGCCTTTGCGCACTTTGCGGTTCCTGCTGATGGTTTTACCGCAGAGAACGCAAAGAACTCGCAAAGGACCGCAAAGTAAACTTCACCACTCCCACCTTTAGCTTGCGCTTGCCAATCAGCAATCTGAAGGGTTGGACTCTAAACTACTCTTGCTCCCGCTGCGACTGCGGTATCGGTTCGCAGTTCGCGTATAATCCCGGCGAAATAATCGAACTCCTTTTACGAAAAAAGAGAAAAGGACGAGACGGGAAGCCGGCGTGTCACTCATTAACTTTCCGTCGTTGATTGCGTGATCATCTCGCTTGGGCTAGTGCTGCTCGCCACTGCCAGCGGCACGTTGGCCAGCTACCTCTACGACGAAGACGCTGCTTTCGCCGCCAGGCTCTGTGCCGGGGCCTGCATTGGGATCGCGGCCCTCGGGTTAGTTGGTTTTGTCTTCGCCTCCTTCCTGGGATTGACGCCTCTGGCAATTCTGCTGGCGTTGCTGGTAGTAATTTCCCTGCCGCTCCTTGCCTTACGGAATCCGAATCGCCGGTCCGTCATTCAGCAGGACCTGCGAGCAACCTATCGAGCGATTCGTCAGGCATATCTCGATCCCCGGCGCCTGCCGCTTGGTTACATCGTTTTCTACACAGTCGTCGCAGTGGTCCTATG
Organism: Pyrinomonadaceae bacterium; assembly: GCA_041498935.1. Lineage (GTDB taxonomy): Bacteria > Acidobacteriota > Blastocatellia > Pyrinomonadales > Pyrinomonadaceae > PSRF01. Next base: position 3,190 of record JBGQJH010000281.1, read on the forward strand.
GCGGGTCTTTCAACGCGCGATGATAGACGTGCCGGAAGGTATCTTCACCGGAGTGCTGAACAACTTCGGCGACCTGCCGTTTCACCTGAGCGTGATTAGTGGCTTTGCTTACGGCAACAATTTTCCCCCGGAAGATCCGACCTACGCGGGCGTGCGGTTTACGTATCCATTCCTGACGGATTTCGTCTCGGCTATTTTTGTGCGCTGCGGCGCCGATTTGCGCCAATCGATGTTCATCGAGAATTTCGTGGTAGCGCTCGCGTTTGTTGGTTTGCTTCATCGTTGGGCGCTCGAGATGTTGCGAGACAAGCTCGCGGCTGTCATCACGCCAATACTGGTGCTTCTTAGCGGAGGCTTCGGCTGGGTCCTGTTGTACTACCAACTGATGCAAAAAAATGAGGACGGCCTGATCGGAATACTTAAGAATCTTCCTCCTTCATTTACGGTGATTCCGGAAACAACCTGGCGCTGGGGAAATGCTGTGTCCACCTTGTTGATTCCCCAACGCGGTTTCCTGCTTGGTTTGCCGCTCGCCGTCATTGTGTTTACACAGTGGTGGCTGTCCGACGAAAAACCTGGGGAACGAAGGAAAGGGGAACAGGGGAAAAGGGGAAAAGGGGAAGGGGGAAAGGGTAAAGGGAAGAAACAGAAGAAGCATAACGGGGCCGAGATAAATCAAGCGAAACCTGGAACACACAGAAGCTTGTCCCTTTCCCCATTACCCTTTTCCCCTGTTCCCCTATCTGATTCCCCTATTCCCCTATCTGTTCGGCGGATGATCGCGGCGGGCGTTGTCGCCGGGCTGATACCACTGGTGCATGCCCACAGCTTTGTCGTCGTGATGGTAGTGGGCGCCTGCTTAGCTTTACTACAACTTCGCTGGCGCGACTGGATAACATTCTTCATCGTGGCTTCTCTAATCGCGCTGCCGCAGATGTGGTGGTCCACGCACAATAGTGCTGTTGACGCCGGAAAATTCTTTGAGTGGCAGCTTGGCTGGGACCATGGCCAGGAGAACGCCATCTGGTTCTGGTTTAAGAACACCGGACTCTTCATTCCA
>JBGQJH010000282.1:0-4249 GCA_041498935.1 Pyrinomonadaceae bacterium
AACAAACCAATCCTATGGTTTGCAGGTGATCGTGATAGCGCCGGTGAATCCGTCGGGAAAATCTTTTGGGAACCCGGGTTCGCCACTGATAGCGATCCGTATGATTCTCAACTTGTCGTGCTTGTGTTTGCGCCTCTTTTTTTCGGCCGGACGCTCCGTAAAAACGCCATCGTCAAAGTCTAGTTCGCACGAGCCGCCCTTGATGATGATGACGCCGCCTTCTCCGGGGTCTGTGGTTGGGGCTGGGTCTGATGCCATGTGAGTTTCTCCTTTGGGGCTGGGTTGGGATTAGGGTTTCCAGCGAAGAATTCGCTGAGTTGTTCGCGAGAGATTTTCAGGTCGGGACGATTGAGGAAAAAGTTGTAGTTGTCGTCCCCGAATTTCTGTTGCAATCCGGAAAGCAGGTTTTGAGCTTGCGAGGCCTGCTGGCCGGCCGTTTGAGTATCGCCGGCGCTACGGCTCGCCCTCGCGGCAATCAGCCAGGCAAGCCATTCGCAGTCTGCTTTGCCGGAACGAGCGAACAGCGCCTGCGACTCAAGCGCGTTCTTAAGCGCACCCGCGCTGTTACCGTTTTCGATCATAGCCTCGGCGAGCGCCAGGAGCGCCTCAGACAGGGGCGCAGGATCGCCCGACTGTCTGGCCATCTTGACCGCTTCCTGACATTTGAGTTGGCCCCGGCTGGAGACGCTGGCAAGGGCTTGGGCCAGGCCGATGGTATAGGTGGCTGGGATGATCGCGAAATGCTTCTGTTCAGTCCCGGTCAGAGTAATCACTTGCTGGGCCTTTGCCTGCGCTTCGGGGAATTGACGTTCACTCAACGCCATGCGGGCCATAGCCAGGTAATATGCGGGCGCTAAGTCTTTGGCAGCATTAGCGCTCTCCGCGATGCCTGAGGCTTCTGCAAGCACTGCACGGGCCTCATCGTAGCGTCCTAATCGCCAGAGCGCGTTGGCGCGATCAACCAGGCTGAAACCAACATTCTTTCTATCGTCGACCGACTTGGCGATCGCGTAGCTCGCTTCAAAGTGACTTAGCGCTTCGGGATACTTGCCCTGCCTGATGAAGAGCAGACCGATATCCTCATGGGCCAGACCGGCGCTGGTTGGATCACTTGACTGCTGGCTCAGCTCCAGCGCCTGCTCGAGAGACTTGAGGGCCTCATCATAGTCGCCTTTCTGTAACTTGGCGCGCGCGAGCAATTGGCGGGCCTGAATCGACTCTTTGCGATAGTCTCCTTTCTGATAGAAGGGAAGCGCTTGCCCTACGTATTGCACCACCTCGTCAGGATTGTCTCTTCGCTCAGCCAGACTTCCCAGCACCAGCCACGCTCTGGCGGAATTACGCGGGTCCTTTTGGTTTTGTGCCAGATTCAGAGACTGTTTGAAATACTTCTCTGCCTCGTCATTGTTGCCGGTGCGGAGAAACGTGTTGCCCAGATCGACAAGTCCGCGTTTAGTGAGGTTGTCAATACCCCTGCTCTGGGCCAGCGTGAGCGCATCACCAATATAGCGCCGCGCGTCGTCCAGTTTCGTATCAGGCTGTATGTCGCCGAGTTTCAGTAGCGTCTTAACCTCCTGATATTCGTTCTTGGTTGTGCGCGCCAGATCCAGCGCTCGTTGAAGGTTTTGACGCGCGGCGGGATAGTTGCTGAGTTGATCGAAAAGATAGCCGCGCTGATATGCCACCTCCGCCTGTCCTTCAAAGTTGCCCAGGGCCTGATAGAGCGCATCGGCCCGATCGAACGCCGCAAGGGCGCTGGGTTGGTCTCCTTGCCGGCCATAAAGAATCGCTAAGCGGAGAAACGGAGTGGGGTATTGCTGGTCGCGATTCGTGGCTTCAACGTAGTTTTCAATCGCCTTTTTTACTTCCTCGTTCTTTTCATAGGCGCGGCCAAGGTCAACATGAACCTGAGGATTGTTGGGCGAAAGCCGAACCAGTTCGGTGTATGCCTTGATGGCGACTGGATAGTCTCGCAATATGGTTGCCTGAATCGCCTCGAGGTAGCCGGCGTCAAGAGGCAGGAACTGCGAAGGCGCGCTACCCAGGGGCTGGGCCTTCAACATTTCGTCTTTGGCCCGATCGGCATAGTCGAGTTCGTTCCAGGCTTCCGCCAGCCGCGCGTGGGCCAGGGCAAACCTGGGGTCATCCGCAACTGCCTGTTCCAGCGCTTTGGTGGCTTGCAAGAAAGCTCCATTGCGGATGTCGTCGGTGCCCTGGTCATACATTTGGCGCGCCGCGGGCGTAGGTTCATAGGCAGCCGGTTTCAACCAGTGGAGCAGCAGCCAAGTCACTAGAGCCACCGCCAGTATGGCCAGAATAAATGTTCCCACAGAAGGCCCGGGCCGGCGAAATGTTTCAGCTATGGTAGTCAACGCACTGGCTGAATGAGTGCGTTGCTTTGGCAGCGACTCTGTTGAGCGACCTTTGCGGTAGCCGTCCTGCTCAAGAGTGGGAAGAACCAGTCGCAGGTCCTCAATCAACTCATCCGCTGATTGGTACCGATCCTCGACCTTCTTCTCAATCGCCTTCATTGTAATGCGATCCAACTCCGGTGGGATGTGATCGTTGAGTTTTGCAGGCACTGTCGGCGTCACATGAATGACCTGCGCGCCGATTTCGATCACACTGCCACCGGCAAACGCTGATTGGCCCGTGATGCATTCATAGAGAACAGCGCCCAGAGCAAACAGATCGCTCCGCCCGTCTACACTCTTTCCCGTGGCCTGCTCTGGCGACAGGTAGAGAGGAGTGCCGACGATTACGTCGCTGCGGGTTCGAGTGGAAGGCAAAGTTTTCTGGTTAGGATCTCCACGCAGGGTACTATGCTCGGCAATCTGTTTGACGAGACCAAAGTCGAGCACCTTAACCTGTCCTCGCTCGGTTATGACGACGTTCGAGGGTTTCACGTCGCGGTGCACTATTCCCTGGTGATGAGCTTCGCCGAGTGCTTCGGCAATGCAGGACACAATCCTTACAGCTTCCCGGAGCGGCAGCGATCCTGCCCGCAGTTTGTCGCTTAGAGTCTCACCTTTGATGAGCTCCATTACGATGTAAGGTTGGCCCTCAACCGTTTCGCCATAATCAAAAACTGTGGCGATATTCGGATGAGTCAAAGCAGAGACGGCGCGCGCTTCACGCAGGAACCGGGCGCGATATTCTTTCGTGGTGGTGGAGAGGAATTTCATTGCCACGCGCCGCGCCAGATTGGCGTCTTCGGCAAGATACACAACTCCCATCGCGCCCTCACCAAGCAGGTCGAGTATCCGATAATGGGAGACTGTCTGGCCGATCACGTTATTGGTTTCCGGCAAAGCGAGACAGGAAGAATTGTGAAAAACAAACGGAGTCCTGGGGTATCAGGTCTGTCTCCGGCGCGGCACTTCAGTGAGGGCATTCTGCTCCAAAGATCGGGATATTTCAAGAAGGAACTGCCTGAGGGCGAACCTAGGGAAGGGTGACGGTGCGAACTTGTTGCTCCTGACGCGCGCGAAACTCCGCCAGCTTTGAGCGAAGTTCTGGCCGGCTGTTGGCGAGTATGGCAATGGCGAACAGAGCGGCATTGATAGCACCAGGCTTGCCGATGGCTAAGGTGCCGACCGGAATGCCGGCCGGCATCTGGACGGTGGCCAGCAGAGAATCCATCCCGTTGAGCGCCTCGCTTTTCATGGGAACGCCGAGCACCGGCAGGATTGTGTGGGCGGCGATCACACCGGCGAGGTGGGCCGCTCCGCCAGCCGCCGCAATGATGACTTCGAGGCCGCGAGCAGCTGCGGTTGCGGAAAACTCTGCCGCCAGTTGCGGGGTGCGATGTGCCGACATGACGCGGCATTCGTGCGCCACGCCAAACTCCGTTAGCGTTTCGTCGGCGTGACGCATCGTCTCCCAATCAGACTTGCTGCCCATGACAACGGCCACGATTGGGCTTGTTGGTGTCGTCTCAGAACTCATAATTACTATTCTGTATTTAGCCCCTTCTCATCTTTGATCTCTTCGCTCTCTGGTTTCTGTATGCCCGGCACTCCCGACTCTCCCGGCACTAACACGCCTGACTCCGACTTTTCATCGTCGCGCAGTTTCTCGTTTGGCCCTTTATCGTCACCGTCGATTCGTGGGTTGACTACATCTTGCATGATTCTTCTCCGTTCGTCTGCTGTTCGTCGTTGAGAACTTTCCAGCTCTTCGTTCTTACACCAGTTCTGCTAATGAATGGACATCTATCCTGGAAAATCAAGCGCTTGAGTTTTGGCAA
>JBGQJH010000283.1:0-4247 GCA_041498935.1 Pyrinomonadaceae bacterium
GAGCAGCGCGTAGACACCACCGAGAAGCCACACACCGAGAAAGAGCCAGGGATGCGGTAACTGGAGAGCGATGGTGCCTGGCGCGCGAAAGATTCCCGCGCCGATCGTGTTGCCGACGATTACGGCGAGTCCAAAGCCCACACCGAGCACGCGCAAGAGCCGGCCCCGACGTTCGTGTTTAGAAACGGTTGCTGGCGTGGATTGCAAAAGACTTAGCCTCGAATGCCACTCTTCAGGTTCGCGTACAGCAGCCGATGAAATAGATGTTCGCCTGCTTCTCTTCTAACCGAAAGCCGCCCGGCTGTATAAGCTCGCGAGCATAATCCGCGCTGCACTGACTTGCAGATGGCGACATCCTCGTCCTGAATGCGCTGGCCCACTTCAATGCTCTGGCGGTTGCGCTCGCGCGCGGCTGGAGAAATGTCAGGGAAGTAAAAATCAAAAATCACTTCGGTTCGATCGACGCCGCGAGGTATTACCTGGTTCGTGTCCATCGCACCCTGGTACCAGTTGATCATGAAGTTTGGATAGAGCCAGTAGTAAAGGGCGCGATCGCCTTTACGCACCGCGCCAGTTTGCCTCTCCGCGCCTTCGCTAACTATTGGACTCCATTGCAGACAGAAGTGGTCTCCGTTTTCGATTCGGTAGTTGCTGTAATCGAGGACGCTATCGAGTCCTTTGTGCAGATGCGGCACGTGGTAGCCGCCGTCCAGGTAGTTATCGACAAAAACTTTCCAGTTGCAGTCGAAGGTGTAGTGACGCCGCTCCAGCCAATGAAGGTTTGCAAACTCCAGCGCGCGGATTTGATCGATCAAGTCGGCGCCGAGAAAACTCTCCAGCGTGTCACTGCCTTCGACACGGATGAACACCCATCGTTCCCAAACACCCACCTCAACTGGTACCAGACCACAGGCCGAGCGATCGAAGTTACAGACACCTGAGAAATCGGGCGTACCTTTTAGTTCACCTTCGAGCGAGTAGGTCCAACCGTGATAAGGGCAACGAAGCTGATTGGCTTTGCCTTCCGGATCGGTCATCACAGCTGCGGCATGGTGACGGCAAACGTTGAAGAAGCCCCGCAACAAATCATCGTTGCCACGCACTACGACGATTGGTTCGTCCGCAATCTCGCTGGTGACGTATTGTCCGGGTTTGCTTAACTGATCGAGTCGACAAACCATCTGCCACGAACGCGGGAAGACGGTTCGCATTTCCAGATCATAAATGCGTTCGTCCGTGTACCAGGGCGCCGGGATTGTCGACGCTTGTTCGAGCGGCGCACCGGCGTTGTAGCTGTCGATGATGTCAGTCAATGAGTACTTCATGTTTCAACTGAAACACTCGAGCGTTCAGTCTCTCAGGTTGGGAAGGGTGGCTTGCCCCCGCCGCTTCTGTTGAAACGGTTCCCTCGCATCGATCTTTTTTCAGAAACTGAAGCTCATTGTCATGGAAAGAGCGGGGGCAAGCCGCCCTTCCCAACCTGAGAGACTCTCCTCCTTAACAGAAACTCCAAACTTGAAGAATTGATCAGCAAACGGAAGGCTTCTTCAAACAACAGGCGTTGCGGTCTTACGCCTGGGATTGAAGAATGGCGTCTTCACGACCGTAGCGCGCACGCGATGACGTTTGGCCTCAACCGTGACTTCAAACTGAAGCTGAGTGCCGGGCCTGGTGTACGGGCGTTTCACGGTTGCCAGGGCGATCATTTTCTTTAAAGTCGGCGACCAGGTGCTCGAAGTTGCCTTGCCAATATGCGTCCCGTCTTTGAACACAGGCACGGCGACCCTGGAAGCGATGGGAGAGACTGCCGGCGGTAACCCCAGGTCTTCGTAAAGCCGTTCAACCTCCGGCCAGTCGATTTCGAGTCCGACAATCTCGCGCGCCGGCCCTGGCTTCTGTTCCGCGATTAATGCCGCTTGACCGATGAAGCGGCTCTTGTTTCCGTGTACCAGGCGCCCGAGTCCCATCTCGAAGGGCGAGTATTTCTGTTCTTCAATGAGCGCCTTCTTGCTGCTGTTGAAATCGACATCGATTAACAGCAACCCTGCTTCGATGCGGGCGACGTCAAGCGCCAGCATGCCGGCGGGATGAATATCAAAAGCTCGACCTGCGTCCATCAACGCGTCCCAGACTCTTACAGCCTGGTCTGCTGCAATCCAGATTTCATAACCGAGATCTCCCGTGTAGCCGGTGCGCGAGATCTCGACCGGGACACGCGCAATAGTTCCAGTTGTAACTCGAAAATATTTCAGGTTTTCGATGTCCGCGTCTTTGACCAAACTTTTCAGCAGACGGCCGGACGTCGGACCTTGCAGCGCCAGAGCCGCTACGCTCTCGGAAATGTCTTCAAGCTGCACGTCCATTCCGGTTGCATTTTGTGTGAACCACCGCAGGCTCGGATCAGCCGCAGTCCAGCGATAAGTGTTCTCTGCAAGCCGCGAGACCGTGCCATCGTCGATCACCTTGCCATGCTCATCACACCAGGGCGTGTAAATAACCTGACCCACCGCAACCTTGCGCACGTCGCGCGTGATGATGCGATCAACCAGGCGCGTGGCATCTGTTCCACTAACCCGGTACTTGAATAATGGCGAGATGTCGATCAGCGCCGCCGCGTTACGAATCGCGTTGTACTCGTGCTCATGATGCGGCTCGTAGGAACTGACCGCGTAGTAACCAGACCACTCGCGATAGTTCAGGCTCTCGCACAGTTGAAAAGTTCTTTGGTGAAATGCGGTTCCGACGGGCATGCACTACCTCAAAGGCGTGTTTGTCAGGGCGAGCGATTATAAGTATGCTTGCCGTGCTTCAGCAACCCGCATTAATGAACAACTCATGAGCATAAACTACGACGTCATCGTCATCGGTGGCGGACACAACGGGCTGGTGAACGCGGCTTATCTTGCGCGTGCGGGTAAGCGTGTGCTGGTGCTCGAGCGACGCCACGTGCTCGGCGGCGCGGCAGTCACGGAAGAAGTGTTTCCCGGTTTCAAGTTTTCCGTCTGTTCCTACGTCGTCTCGCTGCTGCGTCCGGAGATTATTCGCGAGCTTGATCTGCCGCGACACGGTTTGGAGATTCTTCCGCTGGACGGCACGTTTACGCCGATGGAGAATGGCGATTACCTCTGGCGTGTGAACGATCATGCCAGGACCCGCCGCGAGATCGCGCGTCATTCAAAGCTCGACGCCGAAGCCTACGACGAATACGGCAAAGCCATGCTCGAGATGGCCCACTTCGTGAAGCCGATCATGAGCATGACGCCGCCCGATCCAACGTCACTCAACCTCAGGGGATTGAGTGATTTACTTTTTTTGGCCCGGCGATTTCAAAAGCTGCCCGCAGAAGACAAGTACAACCAGGTACAGTTGATGACGATGAGCGCGGTCGATTTTCTCGATCAGTGGTTCGAGACTGACGTGCTCAAGGCAACAATGTCTGCGTCTGGAATCATTGGCACGTTTCTGGGTGTTCGTTCACCGGGCACTGCTTACGTTCTGTTGCATCATTACATGGGTGAGATTGACGGCGCTTTTCGCTCGTGGGGATTGTCGCGTGGCGGCACCGGCGCGATTTCAAACGCGATAGCAGACGCGGCGCGCGAAGCGGGAGCGGAGATTCGCACCAGTTGCCCGATTGAGAAGATCATCCTCAAAAACGGGCAAGCGAAGGGAGTTGTGCTAAAAAACGGCAATGAGATCTACGCCGATGTTATTTCGTCCAGCGTCGATCCGCGTCTGACGTTTATGAAGATGGTCGGCGAGGAACATCTGCCGGGGGACTTTGCCGATGATCTGAAGCGCTACAAGTATCGCGGCTCGTCGGGCAAGGTAAATCTGGCGCTCGATGGTTTGCCGAATCTCAAATCTCTGCCGGGGCCGGGTGCGCATCTGCGCGGGGCGATTTCCATTTCGCCGAGCGTCGACTACATGGAGCGAGCTTACGATGAGGCGAAGTATGGCCGCTTCTCGCGCCGTCCTTACATCGACATTGTCATCCCCAGTTTGACCGACCCTTCAGTGGCGCCGCCAGGCAAGCATGTGATGTCGTGTTTTGTGCAGTATGCGCCTTACAACTTGAAAGAAGGAATGTGGGATGAGAAGCGCGAAGAGTTTGGCGACACTGTAATCGACACGATTGCAGAACACGCGCCGAACATTAAAGAGCTGATCCTCCATCGCCAGGTATTGACGCCGTTGGATCTGGAGCGTGAGTTTGGCTTGTCTGAAGGCAACATTTTTCAGGGTGA
>JBGQJH010000284.1:0-4230 GCA_041498935.1 Pyrinomonadaceae bacterium
GCGAAATGGGCGGCAAGAATCCGGTGATAATATTGGAAGATGCCGATCTCGATCTTGCCGTTGAATCAACGGCGCAGGGCGCGTTTGGGTCATCCGGACAACGTTGCACCGCCACCAGTCGTGCGGTTGTGGTTAACGATATTGCCGACGAATTTGTCGATCGTATTGCGAAGCGAGCCGCGTCGATGCGAATTGGAGACGGGATGGATCCGAACACCGAGATGGGGCCGAGCGTGGATGAGGGCCAGTTTAAGACTGTCCTGAAGTATGTCGACATCGGACGTGAAGATGGCGCCACGCTTGTTTGCGGCGGTTCGCGCGCCACCGGAAACGGTCTGGACAAAGGCTTCTTTGTGAACCCCACCGTCTTCGACCATGTGACTCCGGACATGCGCGTCGCGCGCGAAGAAATTTTCGGGCCGGTGCTTTCAGTCCTGCGCGTGAAGAATTTTGCAGAGGCGATGCAGGTGGCGAATGACACGGAATACGGACTCTCGTCGTCAATATTTTCAAACGATGCCGCGCGCATCTTCCGTTTTGTCGACGAGATCGAGACCGGCATGACGCACATCAATTCGCCGACAACCGGCGGCGAGGCGCATATTCCCTTTGGCGGCATCAAAGGCACCGGCATCGGCGACCGCGAACAGGGATCGACCGCGCTGGATTTTTACACGGAACTGAAAGTTGTCTACGTCGATTACACCGGGCGTAAGCGCGAAGGGAATTTGTATTGATGTAGGGGCAGGGCTCGTCCCTGCCTGTGTTCGTATAGCTAACCAGCGGGCAGGGACGAGCCCTGCCCCTACAATTCGAGAAACAATTCCATCATGAGCACCGCTGAAACACAAACTACGCAATCCGAAACCGTCCGCAAGCACAAGGAGTTTCTCTTCCCCGCGGTTGCTACCTACTACGAGGAGCCGCTCGCGCTCGTGCGCGGCGAAGGCTTTCATGTTTGGGATGATCAGGGGAACAGGTATCTCGACTGTTTTGGCGGCGTGCTCACCGTCTGCATCGGCCACGCGAACCCCAGGGTCAACGAAGCGATCATCAATCAAGTTAAGACACTGCAACACACCTCCACGCTTTACGCCAACCAGCCGCAATCAGATCTGGCAGAGAAACTTCATCAGATAACGCCGGGCCGTCTGAAGAAATCTTTCTTCACCAACAGCGGCACCGAAGCTGACGACACGGCCGTTCACGCGGCAAAGCTCGCCACCGGCCGTCATGAGATCGTTGTCCTGCGTCATAGCTACAGCGGTCGCTCAGCGACGTCGCTTTCGGCGATGGGCCATGCGCCGTGGCGCCCGCTGCCGGCGCAGGTTGCCGGCTTCGTACATGCGCGCGCGCCTTATTGCTATCGTTGTCCTTTCAAACTTACCTACCCGGAATGCGGCCTGGCGTGCGCCAACGACATTGAAGAGTTGATCATGACGACCACGACCGGCGAGATCGCCGCGTTCATGGCGGAGCCGATTCTTGGCGTCGGCGGTTTCATCGTGCCGCCGCCGGGTTATTTTGAGCGCGCTGTGGAGATCACGCGCAAGCATGGCGGCCTGTTCATTGCAGACGAAGTGCAAACTGCCTGGGGACGCACCGGCGACAAGTGGTTTGGCATTGAACATTGGGACGTCGAGCCCGACATCATTACTTCCGCAAAGGGACTTGGTAACGGAGTGCCCATCGGAATCACCGTGGCGACACCGGAAGTGGCCGACAAGTATCCGGGACTGACCTTCTCGACTTTTGGCGGCAACCCGGTCTCGATGTCGGCGGCGCTCGCTGTTATTCGTGTAATCGAAGAGGAAGATCTGAAGAAGAACGCCGCCGTGGTCGGCGCTTATCTGCGCCAGCGTCTCGATGAACTAAAGGACAAGTACTCCATTATCGGCGACGTGCGCGGCATGGGACTAATGCAGGGTCTTGAACTCGTGAGGGACCGCGAGACCAAGGAACCGGCGCCGCAAGCCGTCGCGAAAGTTTTCGAAGAAACCAAACGCCGCGGCGTGCTTATCGGCAAGGGCGGCCTCTACGGCAACGTGATTCGCACGGGGATGATGCTCAACTCTTCAAATGATCACGTTGACCAGATGATTGCAGCCATGGATGCCGGGTTCGCATCTTTAAACTAAAGAGCCTCGCTTGTAATTCTTGCTTTCGATCTGATCCGCGTTTATCCGTGCAAATCTGCGGCTGGTTGGTTTTCTGAGCCATTCTTGTAGCAATTTCCAGTGAAACTAGAAGTCTCCTTCACACGTACTAGTGTTTCGGTTTCGATTCTCTATCCTATTAATCAATCGATGAAAGAGGTTCTATGACAAGTTTCTACCGCAAATCCCTGGTATTTGTGTTGGCTGTTCTCTGTGTTGGCCTGCTGACTGTGGCCTCGCCGCGCACGGCCTTCGGTCAAAACGGAGCGCAGCCTCCAATAATCGATCGCGAGCTATTCTTCGGCGACCCGGAGATTTCCGGCGCCCAGATCTCCCCCGACGGCAAGTTCATCGCGTTCGTGAAGCCCTTCAAAGGCACTCGCAATGTCTGGGTCAAACGGACCGAGGACCCCTTCGACGCGGCAAAACCCATCACCGCCGACAAGAGCCGCCCGATTGCCCAGTATTTCTGGAGCCGTGATGGCAAGTACATCTTGTTTGTGCAGGACAAAGCCGGTGATGAAAACTACCTGGTCTATGCGGTCAACCCGGCCGAAAACCCGGCTGCCGGCGAGGACGTACCCGCAGCCCGCAATCTGACGGATGCAAAGGGCGTGCGCGCCGCTATTTATGCCGTCCCGCGCAGCGAACCAGATGCGATTTACATCGGACTAAACGATCGCGACCCCGCCTGGCACGATCTCTACAAAGTAAAAATCTCTACCGGCGAACGCACACTGGTCCGCAAGAATACCGAACGCATCACCAGTTGGGTTTTTGATCTCAAAGATCAACTGCGAATGGCGACGCGCTCCGCCGACAATGGCGACACGGAAGTTTTGCGCGTCGATGATAACGGCTTCACCAAAGTTTATTCCTGCAACGTCTTTGAGAGTTGCGGGCCCGTGCGTTACCACAAAGACGGGCAGCGAGTTTATTTTGAGACCAACAAAGGCGCGAACGTCGATCTGACGCGACTGGAGCTTTTCGATCCAGCGACCGGCAAGGAAGAGTTGGTCGAATCTGATCCGCTGAACCGCGTCGACTTTGGCGGTGCTAACTTCTCTGAGGTAAGCGACGATCTCATCGCCACCTCTTACGACGACGAGCGCGAGCGAATCTACTGGAAAGACAAAGCGTTCGAAGCCGATTACAAGTGGTTGCAAAAGAAGTTGCCGGGTAAGGAGATTGGCTTGGTTAACGGCACTAAGGATGAGCGTCTTTTCCTAATCGTTGCCAACAGCGACACCGAACCGGGCGAGCGTTATCTGTTTGACCGCAACACTAAAAAGTTAACTCTTCAGTATCGCATTCGCGAGAAACTCAACCGCGACTACATGGCGCCGATGACGGCGGTTCGCTACAAGTCGTCTGACGGACTCGAAATTCCTGCTTACCTAACATTGCCCAAGGGGGTTCCGGCGAAGAATCTGCCGGCGATTGTGTTGCCACACGGCGGACCATGGGGCCGAGATTCGTGGGGCTACAGCGGCTTCGCACAGTTTCTGGCTAACCGTGGGTACGCAGTGTTGACGCCAAACTTCCGCGCGTCGACCGGTTACGGCAAAAAGTTTCTCGACGCCGGCAACAAGCAATGGGGCGACAAGATGCAGGACGATGTAACCTGGGGGGTGAAGTATCTCGTGGCCCAGGGTATTGCCGATCCGAAACGCGTCGGCATCATGGGCGGTTCTTACGGAGGCTATGCCACGCTGGCAGGCGTCACGTTTACGCCCGATCTTTATGCGGCGGCAGTGGACATCGTTGGCCCATCCAATCTGGTAACCCTGCTGGAAACCATCCCTCCCTACTGGGAGTCGATTCGCAAACTTTTCTATGCGCGCATGGGCGATCCCGCTACGCCTGAAGGCAAGGCGCAGCTCGAACGGCAGTCGCCGCTCAATCACGCCAGCGTTATCAAAACACCGCTGCTCGTGATCCAGGGCGCAAACGATCCGCGCGTCAATAAACGCGAGGCCGATCAGATTGTTATCGCCCTGCGTGATCGCAACTACCCGGTTGAATACCTGGTGGCGCCGGATGAAGGTCACGGCTTCGCGCGACCCATCAACAA
>JBGQJH010000285.1:0-4216 GCA_041498935.1 Pyrinomonadaceae bacterium
GCTTTATCGTCGCCACCTTTTCACCTTGATGCGGATCGCGGCGCCCCCGGTAATTGTCACGGCGATCGGATCGGTTTTATGGACAATCGGTTGGCGGAAAGTTTTCAGCACGCCAGACACCGCCGCGCTCGTTTCTTACATTCTGCTCATTTGCGTGGCCAGCGGCCTGATCATTGGCGGGCACATTTTTAGTCTCATTGTCATGGGCGGCGCCTCACGCAACCTCGTGACCCACCTTCTTTGGAATGAACCCGTCCTCGCTCGCACCACCTATGCCGCTGTGCGTTCCAGGTTTTGGTCCTTACTTGGCGCGACTATCCTCGTGGTGGTGTGGCTTGGCCTGAGTGTGACGGTTGGGGTTTTCGGCGCCTATATCGTCATAATCTTCGTGGGGTTAATAATTTTCATGCTGGGGCTGGGGGGCGGGCCTGTCTGGTTGACTATTATTGTCGGAGGCATCGGTGGTATCGGCGCGACAGTGGTGTTTCTATGGCTGTTCTTTTTCATGGCCGGCAAAGTAGCTTATGTTCCCCAGGTAATGCTGGTTGAAGGGAAGCGCGTCTTTGAATCTATCAGCCGCAGCTTTTCACTCGCCAGGGGAAACGTGCGCCGCCTCATGGCCATGACGCTCTTCATCAGCTTTGCTACTTATTCCGCATTGATGATTCTGGTGATTCCACTTGGCTGGTACGGCTACCTCAATGGAATCGATCCATCTCCCTGGAACGCCGCGCAATGGCCCGCCTGGTACGCCATCGGTTACAGCGTCATAGAACCGCTGAGCTCAATCCTTTTGGCGCCGGTCTGGATGCTCGGCATGTCGTTGCTGTACGTTGACGAACGAGTCAGACACGAAGGCTATGATATTGAGTTGATGGCCTCGCAGAAGTTGGACGCGATGCCGCAGATGGGCGTTACTTCACCTTTTGCTCCGGCCATCTCAACCGGGACTACTCGACTGTCGTTGCAACGCCCGGCACATTCAGGAAGTGTGCTGGGACTAAATTGAGATTGAGACAGACGCGCTACCACTCGCCAATGATTAAGCGCAAGCGACTCTTACAAAACAGTCAGGCTTTTTTCAGCCGCCGCTTTGCGGCGCAGTCCCTGTTCGCCGTCAGCCTGCTAATCCTCTCGGCGCAGGCCGCTCTGGCGATTCCCGTTAGCGACTACCATAAGCACATCGACCAGGCGGTAACGGCGCTCGCTCGGCTGGCCCAGACTGACGAAACTGAAACCGCAGCCGCTGATGAGATACGTCGAACGGAAACTCTCGTTTCGGTGCGTACTTTATTGCCGGAGATTGAAACGGTCGAAGGGAACGGAGCGAGTTGCAAGGTGGACAATTCCTGGCTGCATCAGGAGCTCGACAAGTACAGCAAAGCGCCGAATGCGGGGCGAGCCGAGCTGCTCAAGAGAACGACAGAGCGCCTTCAGGCGATAGCTGAACGGATTACGGAACTTGAAAAGCCGGCTGCCGGAGCGCCGGGAAATAAAGACGCGGAACGTCGGAAGCTCGCTGAGATTTTGCAACGGCCCGAATACGCCCGAAAGGTGAAGCAGCAGAGCGCGCTTGCCCGCCTCATGGATCGGTTTCTTAAATGGATTTTAAGCCTGCTCCCGAAACCTAAACCGATCTCACCCGGCAGGGCCGACCTGTTTAGCACGATCGCGCAACTGTTCGTGGTCGCTCTGGCCGTGGGTGTCCTGGTTTTTGTTGCGAAGTTGTTTTTGCCGCGTTTATTGGATGCGCGAAGACCGAAAAGGAAGAGCAAAGCGACGGCGCGAATCGTGTTGGGTGAACGGCTGGAACCAGACCAGTCGGCGCTCGATCTTTTGTCTGAGGCCGAGGCCCTGGCTCGACGAGGCGAGTTGCGCGCGGCGATACGCAAAGCTTACATCGCGCTGCTGGTTGAGTTGGGCGAACGGAAAGTAATCAGTCTGGCGCAATACAAAACCAATCGTGACTACCTGCGTGCGGTGCGAGAGATCGAGCCGCTTTACGGCAACGTGAAACAACTCACCGACAGCTTTGAACGCCACTGGTATGGTCTGATGCAGGCAACCGAAACTGATTGGCGGGCGTTCCGCTCTGCTTATGAGCAAGCGCTGTCGAGATGAAGCGTGAATCCATATCGTTTAGAGGCGGGCATTGCCCGCCGTCTCAAGCTTGGATTCAAATAATGTCTAGCGATTGTTGAACCGGCGGGCAACGCCCGCCTCTAAACATCCGAATTGAAGATCTGGTCCGCGCAAATCGCAGCTGATAACTTATGCGTCAACGTCTGGGAATAATAATAACGATAGTGCTGGCGGTTGGCGTCTTGATTGTAATCAACTCCGCGGCTTATGTCAGCGAAGAAGAGCAGCCGGATTCGGAATTGAATCCTAACCGGTCCAGCTACAACGCCGGAGCCACCGGCACGCGCGCTCTTTACGATTTGCTGAACGAGGCCGGTTATAAAGTGATGCGCTGGCGTGAGGCGCCCGAGCGGCTGTTGGGCGCCGCCGGACAGAAGGTGCAAACTTTTGTCATTATTGGCCAGCCTCGAGTTTCCGTTGACGAGGACGAGGCCAGGAGTCTGCTGCACTGGGTTGAGCGCGGCGGGCGTTTGGTAATCATTGATCGCCGGCCTGAAGATTATTTGTTGCCGCCTTCGGGAGAGTGGAAGGTCACCACGGAGCTACTTGCTTTTCCAGGCTTTGGTGTCGACCCGGCGCAGCCGGAGCAAATGACCGAAGGCGTGAAGCCGCTGCATCCCGTCCTGCCCACGCTTCTTACTCGCGATGTTGAGTCAGTGATGCCGTCGCGCTTCTATTCTGCGATCAAGTTTTTCGCGTCAAGCAAGGAAGCAAAGAAGAAGGCAAAGAACGAGTCAAAAGAAAGTGACACCGAAGGCGAAGCTAACGCTCCGGATCAAGAAAAAGATGAACCGCCACCAGCTACTGGTGCTGGCTTCGGCCCCGGCGTTATAACTGTAAATTCTTCCTCGGGCGGTTCGCCCGCGCCGGTCGTCCACTTGACGGCGGGCAACAGCGTCGTGCTGCTTGATTATCCCCACGGCCAGGGCCGGATAGTTTTGCTTAGCGATCCTTTTATCGTCGCCAATAGTGGCATTGGTCTCAAAGACAATCTGCAACTCGCAATAAATCTGCTCGCAACCTCTGATGGCCTGATTGCTTTTGACGAGTTTCATCAGGGCCGCGCGGCATTACACAACGAGTTTGTCAGTTACTTCGCCGGAACTCCGGTGCTGGCAATCTGCGGCCAGATAGTTCTCCTGATTATTCTCATGCTATGGACGCGCGGGCGGCGGTTTGCTCGCCCCTTGCCTTTACCGCAAATTGATCGCCGCTCGAGTCTGGAGTTCGTGGCCTCGATGGCGGAACTGCAACAACGCGCCCGGGCGTTTGATCTGGCAATTGAAAATATCTACTCGCGCACCAGGAGAGTGCTGGCGCGCTATGCCGGTATGGACTACAACAGCCCGCGCGCGGAGATTGCCGCGCGCGTGGCTGCTCGTTCGACGTTAAGCACCCAGCAAATCGAAACTTTAATGCGTCAATCCGAAGACGCGATCAATGGCGGCGGGATCAGTGAACGACAGTCGATCCAGTTGGTGAAGCAGTTGCGCGAAGTTGAAGCGGCTCTGGGGCTGCGCATGCGGTCGCGTGAAGTGAAGCAGACGGCGCAAAACATTTGACGAAAACTGATCTTTGTACGTACTTTGAAGTCCAAAGTCCAAAGTCCAAAGTCCAAAGTCCAAGGTTCAAGGTCCAAACACACTCAGAAATAATCCAAGGCTACTTTCAAAAACAAATGATTGAATACGTCTCCGCAACTGTCGACCACATCCGCCGCGAGTTGAGCAAAATCGTGGTTGGCCAGGATGAACCGATCGAGCAAATCCTGGTAGCCCTGCTCGCGGAAGGCCATGCGCTTATCGAAGGTGTCCCCGGGACCGCGAAGACGCTTACCGTGAAGACGCTGGCGCGCATCATCAATGCCAATTTCGGCCGCATACAATTCACGCCTGACCTGATGCCTTCAGACATCACCGGCACTAACGTCTTCAACGTCGCAACTTCAACTTTCAACTTGCGGCAAGGACCAATCTTCACCGACATCCTGCTGGCGGACGAGATAAATCGCACGCCGCCCAAGACGCAGGCAGCGTTGCTCGAAGCGATGGAAGAGCGGCAAGTGACGATTGAC
>JBGQJH010000286.1:0-4211 GCA_041498935.1 Pyrinomonadaceae bacterium
GATAGTCTGGGTCGCACGTTGCAAAACCTTGGTTTGAGTTCGCATGAAGCCAATGAGGCTAAGAAGCAGGCCGAGCAGGAAATCAAACGCGCCAGGAGATAACCGCGACAAATTGATTCCAAAGTCTCAGGTAAGACAAGTGGCCCGCCGCCCTGGCGGGCCATTATCTTTGTTTCAATCAACCCCTAAAGAATTTCAAGTTACGACTCCATAGTTTGATTAGTTACTTGCCTGAGAGTTAATCTGTTTTTGCATTCCGCAAGAGTTGAGCGCTAGCCAGGAGAGGACACAATGACCGCGAATACTTTAACCATCACCGACAATCGCACCGGAAAACAGTATGATCTCCCGATCGAGAACGGCACCATCAAGGCGATGGACCTGCGCCAGATCAAAACTTCTGACGAGGACTTTGGCTTGATGACTTACGATCCGGCGTTCATGAACACGGCATCCTGCAAGAGCCGGGTCACCTTCATTGACGGCGACAAAGGCATCCTCGAATATCGTGGCTATCCGATTGATCAACTCGCCGAGAAGAGCACCTATCTGGAAGTTGCTTATCTGGTCCTCAACGGTGAACTGCCGACTGAGTCTGAGTTAAAAGCCTGGACCCACAACATCACCTTTCACACCTTCATCAATGAAAGCATCAAGAAGGTCATCGACGGCTTTCATTACAACGCGCATCCGATGGGAATGTTTGAGGCCACGCTCGGCGCGCTCTCTACGTTTTATCCGGACGCAAAGGATATTTTTGACGTCGAGTGTAGAAGGAAACAGATCCACCGGCTGATTGCGAAAGTCCCCACCATCGCCGCCTTCGCTTACCGCCACCGCATCGGAATGCAATACGCCTACCCCGATAACGACCTGAGTTACGAAGGCAACTTTCTCAACATGATGTTCAAGACTACGGAGTTGACATACAAGCCCGATCCGGTTCTGGAACGCGCGTTGAGCGTGCTCTTCATCCTGCACGCCGACCACGAACAGAATTGCAGCACCAACGCGATGCGCAGTATCGGCAGTGCGCAGACTGATCCCTTCTCATCTTTGGCAGGTGCGGCTGCGGCGCTTTATGGTCCGCTACACGGTGGCGCAAACGAGATGGTGCTGCGCATGCTTAAGGAGATTGGCTCCATCGACAAAGTGCCGGACTACATAAAGCGTGTGAAGGCCGGCGAGTTTCGCCTGATGGGCTTCGGCCACCGCGTCTATAAGAACTACGATCCACGCGCGCGCATAATCAAACAGGTGGCCGACGAGGTGTTTGAGGTTACCGGCAAGGATCCAATGCTGGATATCGCGCTCGAGCTGGAACGAATCGCGCTGGAAGACGAATACTTCGTGAAGCGGCGGCTGTATCCCAACGTGGATTTTTATTCCGGGATTATTTATAAGGCAATGGGCTTGCCGGTGGACATGTTCCCGGTCTTGTTTGCGATTCCGCGAACGTCAGGATGGCTGGCGCAGTGGGTCGAGATGCTCGAGGACCCCGACCAAAAGATTGCCCGGCCCAGACAGGTTTATTTGGGATGTCGCACGCGCGAGTACATCCCAATTGCACAGCGCAAGGCCGCGGAGAGCGACGTCGCAAGCGCTTAGGCCGGTAGAGTTTGGGAAACCGGACCACCCTCTCTGGTCCAACTGACGCTTGACCCGCTGGGGCAGTGGTGGAATAATCCGCGCATCATGCGGGATTGACAAGTAGCACTCACGCTCGGCGGAACTCACGCGCTCGCATCTAAACCACGAAGCAGAGACTTCGAGTTTATTTCTTCCCTGTAAATCTTGAGCTACTTGTTGGGTAGTTTGTCTATTGGACAAGCCCGTTCGCTGAGCGTTGCCGAAAGAAGGTCTTCAATGCAATTACCTGCTCGCCTGCTCTTCTTCAACGTTCTCCTGGCCGCGCTGCTTTCCGGCTGGTGTGGTAACACTAACCCAAAACCGAAAGATGGACCTCCGCCGCTTCCGTCCCCCGCTCAGGCGGCCGCTCCCGCAAGGCTTCAGGTGCTAACTGGAAAGGAAGTCACCTTCTATCCGACTTACGGCTACAAGGACGCGAACGGCTGGAACATTAATCTGCGCGGTTGGGTGCATGAGCACCGACGGGAAGTGAATAAGTTGTTGGGAGAACTTAGAGAATGCAGTGAGGCGGAGATGAGTAACTTTAGATCCCGCACGGCTGATCTCCTGGACGATGATAAGACTAACGAAGAAGTCGTCATCAAGTTCGACTCCGATCCTGATGACAAGCCTTATCCGCTTAGCAGTAATAAATCGGATGGGATCGTCAAACTAAATCTGGTCTTAACGGACGAGAAGGCCAAACAGTTGCGGGGCAACCAGCCGGCGAATGTCTGGTTAACCTATCGCGCCGCCTCACCTGAACATACCGGCCTGGGACGAGTCAGATTAATCGAGCCGGGTAGCGGCGAATCCCTTGTCTCCGACATCGACGACACGATCAAGATAACCGAAATCCCGGCGGGAAACGAAATTGTTCTACAAAATACCTTCTGTCATGACTTCAAACCTGTGCTCGATCCAGGCGATCCAGGCATGGCGAAGAGGTACAAGGACTTCGGTGATATTCCAATCCACTACGTTTCAGGTGGACCAGAACGGTTGTTCGGGCCGCTTTATGATTACCTCATCACCGCTGGTAACTTTCCGGAAGGAACGTTTCATCTGAGGTTTTTCCCAAAAGCTTCCTCATTCGAAGGGGTGAGCACACTCATAAACTCCGTTACGAGCCCTTTGGATGAGACTTATAAGCATAAGCTTCACGAGATCACGATCCTGATGGACAGATTTCCCGAGAGGAAATTCATTCTGGTTGGAGACTCTGGCGAGGTTGACCCCGAAGTTTACAACGAGATTAGAAAAGGCAGGCCGAAGCAGATCAAGGAAATCATTATTCGAGACGTCATCAACGATAACCTGGTGAATCCTTTCCGACTGGAAGGAATGACCGTCATCCCGGTTAACCCGCCCGTCTGCGTCGAGAAGAAACATTTCGATCATCTATTCGCGAAGATGAAGGAGATATATCCGACCAAAACCTACCGCAGGAATACGAAGCCACCTTGTGTGCCATGAATGCGAACCAGTATCCGGATAATAGTTCATTCTCATAAAAGGTTTGGTGCACCCGGCAGGGCTCGAACCTGCGACCTTCTGATCCGAAGTCAGACGCTCTATCCAACTGAGCTACGGGTGCGTTGGCGAGCAAACAGCATACAGTAAACAGCAGACAGCAAAAAACTAGTTGGGCTTAACACTCCGCAAGTGTCAGTTGGCCGCTGAAGAACCATTACTTGTTCGCTGGCTGTTTACTGTCTGCTGTTTGCTGTTTGCTAAGACTACTTCCCCTGAAAATCGTGGCGAATGCAGTGCACCATCGCGTTGATCTCTTCCGGTGAGAGTTTGTCTTTAAACTTCGGCATGCCATCGCCACCGTTCGCAATCTGTTTGACGAAGTCCGCATCCGGGTGATGGAGCGCATGACCCTCACATAAGCTGGGAACCTTTAGCCTGGTATTCTCAATTTTCACCAATCCGCCTTTGGCTTCGTCTCCATGGCATGCCGAGCAATGTTTGGCATAGTTCGCTCGCGCGGCGGCTAATTCGTCGGGGGTAGCCGTAGCTTTAGCCACCGGCGTCGCCGTTACCGCCGGAGTGTTATTCACATTCTCGTTGGTCTTGCTGCAACCACTAATGAAAAGCATCACGGAGACTACAACCAACGCCAGGGTGCAAAGCTTCATGAAAACGTCTCCAGGATTGTTAGTTTTTGTGGGGAGGCCGAAAGTATAGCACGCGGTAAACACGTGAAGTGAAATCGCGATTCGTCAAGTGGAGTTGTATTTTCGAAGGTCTTCTCTGCGCCACCTCTGTGTTCTCTGTGTCCCTGTGGTGAATGTACTTCACGAAGGACTCACCCCAGAGACACAGAGGGCACAGAGACTGCACAGAGAACTGTAAACAAAACACTAACGCACTTCACGCGCGATAGTGGATCACTCTGACTTTTTCGATTGTTACCAGGCCATCCTTGATTAGCTCATCAAGCACCGGGAGAAACTTCTCAATCCTCTCCAGGCTATCGACGATTTCGATAATCATGGGCAGATCCTCTGAGAGTCGCAGAATCTTTGCGGTGTGCAGTATGCTGTGCTTGCCAAAGCCCATCACCCCGCGCAAGA
>JBGQJH010000287.1:0-4196 GCA_041498935.1 Pyrinomonadaceae bacterium
CAGCTTAGCGGACAAAGACCTAAGAGGCCATGGAAGGCTCGAACCCCCAACCCGGTGATTAAGAGTGCGTTCACGAACACTTTAACAGGTGACGACTAGTGGTTTTCGCGTTGTTTTAGAGTCAGGAGGAGCTTTGCTTGAACTGAGAGCGGGTGTCTCGAATCTAACGAAACACAGAGGAACAATTGTCCTGGTTTGAGTTGAGCAGAGTCACTTCATCCTGACAAGCTGGTTTTGAAGCTACTTACGTCGATCTAATGTTTTTGTATCAGTTGCCAAAAGGCCCGGCGATTTTTCTGGGCCACGAGGGCGGCCCTCGTGATATTGCCGCTGCAAGCGCGCAATAACCCCTGAATATAGTTCTTCTCAAATTGAGCGATCTCTCTCGCTTTGGCAGCAACACTAATTCGAGCCAGAGGCGCGTAGTAATGTTCGATCCCGTGCGGTGGCAATGCTTCAGGAGCGCCTACCGCGCCGGGCCATTCCACGTCGCCGGTCGCCGTGCGCGCTGGAATCAACCAGTAGTGTTATCAATACTTTCATCATTCGCCTTGACTTGAAACTTAGCAGCAGGGACAGGGCATTACCGCATTTGAAGGACTCACGGGAACGCATATTGGACGCTTTAATGGACGCGGTGTGACTTATTCAGTTTCGTAGCGCAGCCTCGTACTTCACAATCTTTTGTTTCACCTCATTGGGTTTCTTCGCATAGTCGGACGTCAGCGTCCCTCTCCCTTGTAAGTCATTCCAGACATCCAGGCTTTGTTGGTACCAACGCTTTGCTTCCTGCCAGTTGGAGACGCGCTTATCGTTTTTCGCAATCGTCGAAAAGCAGTCTCCCAAACTCTCGTAAATACGAGCCAGCTGGGTGCGACCCTCGGCGTCATCAGGAGTCTTTGCGACTAGCGCTTCGCGTATCGCCAGAGCTTTGCGGTAGCCTTCCAGCGCCTTCGCGCTATCACCTAGTTTCAAAGAGACATCGCTGAGCTTCATATAATCTTCCGACAAATCCCCGCGCGCGACTGTGTCTGCCGGGTCAGCAGTCGAAATAGACTCCTCAATCTCCACGGCCTTCTGGTAGTTAGGTAAAGCCTCCCGACGGTTGGCACTGTTTTCGAACATTTCGCCGAGGCGAAAATAGGCCACGCCCAAATCGGCGTGGGACTCTGAACTTGCGGGGTTAGCGGCGACTGCAGCTTCAACGAGAGCTACGCACTTATGTTGATTCGCGAGTGCAGCCTTTAGGTCACCGACGGCCTCCTGCATGAAAGCGATTTTGTAATAGTCGATATAAACATCACGCCGGGTCAGCGCGTTTGACGGGTCCGCTTTCGCTGCCTCTTCATCTTCCGCCAGCGCTTTCAATTCGATTTCCAACGCACCCTTCTTATCTCCCATTTTCGCCATTACACCGGCGACGCGTACATAAGCTACGGCTACATCGCGTCGAGATTGTGCGTTGGTTAGGCTGACTAGCGGCCCGAGCAAGGCGAAAGCCTGACGGTGATTGGCCAGCGCTTCTTTCAACTGCCCCATATCTACGTAAGCGTCCCCAAGACTGATGTGCGCGAATGCTTCGGCTCGTGTCAGTTGTTGATCGCCCTGATTCGTGGTCGACAGTTCATTGGCGATGGCAATTCCATTCTGAAACTTTTCAACCGCTTCCTTAAGCTTGCCGGTCGCAGCCAGGGCTTTGCCATAGCGGACATCCAGGATGCTCAACTCACGACGCGTGTCAGTTGTCCTTTTTGTTAGGGAGTCGAAAACTGCAAACGCTTTGCCATAGTGTTCCAAAGCTGCACCGAGGTTACCTGTTACCTGCAACAGCTCGCCCACGGCACCGTAACTTCGCGCGAGTTCGAGTTTGAGTTGTTCGTCTGACGGCGCCACTGCGCCCAACTTTTCACGGATTGCCAATGCCTTTTGGTGACTTGCCAGCGCGCCTTTGTAGTTTCCGAGATTGGAGCGAAACGGGGAGCCTTGCACGTCACCAACCTTTTCATAGGCCGCCGCGAGTTCTTTTTGCAAGGACGGATCATTAGCGCTCTCTTTTGCGAGCGCATCAAGATATTGGAGCGCATCCTCGACCAGCATCTGGCGCACTGGCGTGGAGCCGGGCAGCTTTTCTATGCCGTCGTGATATTTAAACAGGACGGCATTTGCCAGCTTCCGGACCTCACCAAAGCGACGCTCAGCTTTGTCGCGTTCCAGGCGAGCTACGTGCGCTTGCCAGGCGGTGATGGTGGTCGCCGTCAAGAGCGTAATGATTACGGCTACGGCGGCCAGAACTCCGACTTTGTTTCTCTGTACGAACTTTCCGGCGCGATAGCCAAAGGTGTCTGGACTCGCCATGACCGGCAGGCCTTCAAGATGCCGGCGAATGTCTTCGGAAAATTCCTGCACCGAAGCATAACGACGCTCCGGTTCTTTGCGCAGGGCCTTTAGCACGATGTTATCCAGATCGCCCCGGAGCGATTTCGGGTTCCGGATTGCTGACTGCGGATTGATCTTACTGGTCCGGCGGGCGTTGTCAGTGGTCCGTTGTTCGTGGTTCCGCGTTGGGTTGTTCCGGTCATCTGCTTGCTTCCGGCTGACTACGACGCTGGGTCTTTCCGGCTCTGACTGCAAGACCACCTTGGCTACCTCTTGCGCCTGGCGGCTCGCCAGGCGATAGGGGTGATGTCCGCTCAGGAGTTCATACAAGACGAGACCCAGGCTATAGACATCGCTGGCAGTGGTGATAGCCAGCCCCCGCAACTGTTCCGGACTGGCATACTCGGGCGTCATCAACTGCACCATGCTGGCCGTGGCCTCACCGGTTTCAGCGTCCCAGCCCGGACTGAGCAGTTTGGCAATACCGAAGTCAAGCAGTTTCGGAACTCCCTCGGCGGTGACCAGAACGTTGCTCGGTTTGATGTCGCGGTGAACGACCAGATTCTGGTGCGCATACTGCAAAGCGGAGCAGACCTGGCGAAACAACTCCAGGCGCTCGCTGGTGGTGAATAGCTTGGCGTCGCAATACTGGGTGATCGGCTGGCCCTCGATGTATTCCATGACGAAATAGGGAAGACCATCCTCCGTTGAACCACCTTCCAGAAGCCGGGCTATGTTTGGGTGTTCAAGGTTAGCCAGTATCTGGCGCTCCATCATGAAGCGACGCAGGATGAGGTCGGTATCCATGCCACGATTGACGAGCTTGATGGCGACCTGTTTGCGATACTGGTCGTCGGCTCGGACCGCAAGAAAAACCGTCCCCATGCCACCGTGGCCGAGTTCGCGCACGATCTCGTAAGGGCCAATGCGCCTGCCGATGAAGACGGATTGGTCGGGAACTTCCTCTCGAGAAATCATGCCGATGTCGATCAGGGCGGGTGAATCAATGAAGTCAGTGGCCGCTTCGTGGGCAGCCAGAAGGGTCAAAACTTCTGCGCGCAGACCTTCGTCAGCCGCACAGGCTTTGTTTAGAAACGACACGCGGTCCTGAAGCTCAAGCTCCAGCGCTGCGGAGAAAAGCCTTTTCACTTCTGGCCAGTTTGGATTCATATCGACCTGGGGACAGAGACCTAACTGTCTGCACTGTGGCGCGCGCGCGCAGGGAGCCCCTAATTCTATACGCGCAAAAGCCTGGTCCTTTGAGTCAACCGAGAGAATCGGGCGAGCCGGTTATGGTTTTGTAGAGCCATGCCCGCGCGATCGTCCATTCCCGCTGAACCGTCGAAGGCGAGGTTTTCAAAACTTCCGCCGTTTCTTCAATCGTCAAACCGCCGAAATATCTCAACTCGACAATTCTGCTTTGCTCAGCGTCAATAATTTCCAGTTTCTGCAAAGCCATATCGAGCGCAATCAGAGATTCATTTGCGGCATCGACGGAAACGGTTGCGGCCTCTTCGAGCGGGAGCTTTTGTCCACCGCTACCACGTTTGACTGCGGTGTGCCGGCGCGCATTGTCGAGCAGAATCCGCCGCATCGCCTGGGCGGAAATGGCGAAGAATTGGGCGCGGTTTTGCCAGTTCACCGAACGTTGGTCAATCAATTTCAAATAGGCTTCGTGGACCAGCGCGGTGGTCTGCAAAGTGTGGTCGGGGCGTTCGTGGGTGAGATAGTTGTGCGCCAGACGGCGCAGCTCGTTATAAACAAGGGGCAGCAGTTTATCCAAGGCCTCGCGATTGCCAACGCTCCAGTCCTTAAGGAGG
>JBGQJH010000288.1:0-4195 GCA_041498935.1 Pyrinomonadaceae bacterium
CCTAGACCCATTGCACGGTTGCTTCGCGCAATCCCTGTACGGCCGCTTCCGGATTAGCGGCGCCAAAAATCGCAGAACCAGCTACGATAATCTCCGCACCTGCTGCTACTACGGAAGCGATATTTTCCAGATCGATACCGCCGTCTATCTCAATCCGCGTGTCGAGGTTGCGCTCTTCGATCATGCGCCTTAGTCGCCTCACCTTGTCGACCGAAGTCGGAATGAACTTCTGCCCACCAAACCCCGGATTGACTGACATCACGAGCACATAATCAGCGAAAGCCAAAGCCTCTGCCAAACTCGCAATTGGCGTCGCCGGGTTAAGCACAACTCCGGCCTGCGCGCCTGCCGACTTAATCGACGCTAAGGTTCGATGCAGGTGCGCATCTGCTTCCACGTGGACCGAAACCATTTTGGCCCCCGCCTCGACAAACTGCTGTGCATACCTTCCGGGCTCGGAGATCATCAAGTGAGCGTCGATCGGCAGATCCGTCGCCTGTGCGAGTGACTTAACAACTGGCAAACCAACCGTCAAGTTAGGAACGAAATGCCCGTCCATCACATCCACGTGCAGGATTGTCGCGCCGCCGCGCTTGACTGCCTCTATCTCCTCGCCGAGACGTGAAAAGTCGGCCGACAAAATCGAGGGCGCGATATCGATTGTCCTGCCATTCATCATTAAGTGACCATCCGGCAAATCCAGCAAACTATGCAATCGAACCAGAAAGCCCTACGGATTTTCATGGGTCGGCTTGCTAATGGGGGAAGGCTTCGCGACCGGTGGATGGCTGTTCCCATTCTGGTTGACGCGATTTGAGTTGACATTGCCATTCACTGATGGCCGATTCGAATTCAAGTTACCGGCCCCATTCGTGTTGCCGGTGTTGACGTTCTTATTATTTAACATCGTCGACTGGCGATTAGTGTTGGCGTTCGCGTTGTCGTTTCCGTTCTTATTAGTGTTTTTGTTGCGCTTCGGTTTGTTTTCGTTCGCTGCGGCGCTCTCGTTTGTATTCTGGTTCGCCGGCGCCTCCTCAACTGGTTTTTCGGGAACTACGGTCTCGGAAGATTCTCCTTCTTTGACTGGCCGGCTGATATCCATAGCGACAGTCTGACCGGCCTTAACTACCTCGCCTGCTCGCGGCAATTGAAACAGCACTGTGTCGGCCTTCACTTGATTGCTCGGCCTGAAAGCGCGATTGCGAAAGTTTAAGCCGGCATCGCCCAATACACGCTCTGCTTCGAAACGATCTTTCCCCACGACATTGGGAACTTTAACTTCCGGACTGCGAAGAGATAGATAAACTGTCGTGGCGAGACCAAATACAAAAACGATCGCTATCGCGATCACGATGCTGAGCCTTCGAAGTGCTGAGAGTGCGCTGCTGGCCATATTCACGTAGCTGACCTCTACTGTAGCGCCGAACTATTAAGCGGGCCTGAAAACCAAGCTGCGAAGTCTAACATTCGGTACACAGGCTCGCAAGGCAACGAATTTTCGCAGTTGTGCAAAGCTTCACTCGCTTTTTCGTTCAAACGCGCAGATGAAAAACCCGTCTGTGCCTTCGCGATGCGGCCACGTTCGGGCCGCGCCCGGCGAAGTTATCAGCGACGAGTCGAGCGGCAACCGACCCAGCCTGAAAGTCTCGTTGTTTTCAAGGAACGTTTGTACGACGTCTTCATTTTCGTCGGGTTCGACCGAACAAGTCGAATAGATTAACCGCCCTCCTGGTCTGACTGCGTGCGCGGCATTGAAAAGAAGCTGTTTCTGGCGCCCGGCCAAATCCTTTATGTCAGCGGGTGAGATGCGCCAACGGATTTCGGGGTTGCGCCTAAGAGTTCCCGTCCCGGAACACGGAGCGTCTACCAACACGCGATCAAAAGAGCTTTCCTGAAGCGGCAATGACTGTAAACCGTCAAGCGCCAGGCAATGAATGTCCCTTAGTCCGTGTATTTTGGCTGTTGAGACAACGGTCCGCAGGCGGTGTTCGTGCAGATCTGAGGCAACTATCATCGCTGCGGCATCGGCCGTGCAATCGGCAATCTGAGTAGTCTTGCTGCCGGGCGCGGCACACAAGTCCAGCACGCGCTGACCTGGGCGCACATCGAGCACGGCGGCGACGAGCTGCGAAGCCTCGTCCTGAATGTACACCTCCCCCTCGGCCGCCAGCGCCGCTAACAAACTCACGGCACCGGTTACTCGCCACGCGCCCCTGGCGATTCTTGAAGGAACCAATTCCGCGCCGGACTGTCGCAGACGCCCGCACACGTCCGCTTCCTGCGCGCGATTATTCACCACCCGAAACGCGACCGGCGCCGGCTCGTTATTGGCCCGCGCAAACGCTTCCGTTTCTTCGGCGCCAAAGGCTTTGGTCCAACGTTCAATCAGCCAGGGTGGATGTGAAGTGGCGACAGCAACCCGCTCGAGAGGATCGTCAATGCTGCTGGTGGGATCCACTTCCGGCTCGCGTGTCGCTCGCCGCAAAACGGCATTGACCAAACCACCCGCCGAGCGCAGGCGCGCGAAGTGAACCAGGTTGACCGACTCATTTACAGCAGCGGACGCGGGCACGCGCGAAAGGAATCGCAATTGATAGAGGCCCAGCCTGAGGACAACACGAACTGCCACATCGAGCTCGGCGACTTTGCGGTTTGCGTAATGCTCAATGAGCCGGTCAAGCCAAAGTTGCCGGCGCGGCACACCCATGACCAACTCGTGGCAGAGGGCCCGATCCTGCGGTTTAAGTTCCTCTTCTCTAAAGGCCAACAAGACCGAAGCGTACGCGCCTGCTTCCACGCGTAGCAGAATTTCAAATGCTGCCAGACGCGCCGGCGAAACAGAATTAGACTTCACCAAAGTGATCGCCTGTCTTCAGATGTGTTCCATTGAGGAAGTCTCGGACGCTCATGCGGCGTCGGGCCTCTGGCTGTACTTCAATTACCCGGAGCGCAGTCTCATCGCCGCACTTCACCACAAGCTCGTCACCGTGAGCGGCAATCACTTCTCCAGGCAGCGTGTCAGACGTGGCAGCCTCAGCGACACCGGCTTTCCATATGATTAGCCGGTGAGATTTGTAATGCGTGTAGGCGCCAGGCCAGGGTTGAAAACCTCTGACACAGCGTTCAATCGTTGCTGCCGGGTTCGACCAATTAATAGCCCCATCAGTTTTCTGTAGTAATGGAGCGAAAGTGGCGTCTCGATCGTGTTGGGGGCGCGGCGTTATCACGTCGAGTTGAGCTAGCGTTTCGCTCAATAGATCGGCGCCGATGACCGCCAGGCGCTGCATTAGTTCAGGCGTGGTTTCCGTTCCGCCGATTAACATTTCGCGCTGCAAAAGAATTGGACCTGAATCAAGCTCCTCTTCGATGAACATCGTGGTCACACCGGTTTTCTTTTCGCCGTTCACGATGGCCCAGTTCGCCGGCGCGGCGCCGCGATAGAGTGGCAGCAAAGAGAAATGCAGGTTGATGCAACCTCGGCGTGGGGCGCGCAGGAATTCCGGCGGAAGAATGCGTCCGTACGCCACAACGACGGCAACATCAGCGTCGTACGATGCAAACAGATCTTTCGCTTGCGCGATTTTGATCTTCTGAGGCTGTTCCACCGGTAGACCGTGTGCAAGCGCGAAATCTTTGATTGGCGGCGAATGCAGGCGATCGCCACGGCCGGCGGGCCTATCAGGTCGAGTCCACACCGCAACGATGTCGTGCCCATCCTGCAAAAGCCGCCCGAGCGATGGCACTGCTGACTTCGGCGTACCCATGAAAATGATGCGCATGAGATTGGTTTACCTGCGAAGAGCGGGGGCAAGCCCACCTTCCTAACCCTGAGCTGCTCATGCTTGCCGGTTACTTCCCAATAAGAAAGGCCTTCAAGCCTGAGAAAACCAACAAATCAGAAAGTCTCAAAGGTTAGGAAGGCGGGCTTGCCCCCGCTCGTCCTCAGTCAGTTTTCTAGATCGCCGCCCGCTTTTCAGCCTGCGCGCTGGTAGTAGCCCCCACCTTCTCCGCTGAAACTTTTGCTTGCATGAACAGCAGAAGATAATCGCGACCACCCGCTTTCGAATCGGTGCCCGACATGTTGAAGCCGCCAAAGGGATGAACCCCCACCAGTGCGCCGGTGCACCTGCGGTTGAGGTAGAGGTTGCCGACATGAAACTCCCGCCGCGCTCGCTCGAGCTTCTTCTCATCGGCA
>JBGQJH010000289.1:0-4167 GCA_041498935.1 Pyrinomonadaceae bacterium
AATGATCACTCCGTGACTCATAACTCATGACTCCTCACTCATCACTTCTTCCTTACCACCGCAGCCTGCCAAAGCGATTGATGAAATAGAGCATCACCACGGCAATCAGCGACACGATCACGGCGAGCGTGAATGCTTCGTTGTCGCGTCCTGCCTGAACGGCGTCGTAGATCGCCACTGAAGCAGTCTGTGTTTTACCGGGGATATTGCCGGCAATCATGATCGTGACGCCAAAGTCGCCCAGTGCGCGCGCAAACGCGAGCGCAGTGGCGGCGAGCACGCCACGCGAGGCAAGCGGCAGGGTGACGCGAAAGAAGATCATCCGGCTGCCGAGGCCCAGCGTACGCGCGGCAGATTCGAGTTCTGTGTCGACGCCTTCAAAGGCAGCGCGAAGACTTTTAGTCACCAGCGGCAGCGCGTGGATAGTCGCCGCGATAATCGCCGCGCCCACCGTAAAAGTCAGACGAATGCCCAGCCGGTGGTAAAGAAATCCACCCAGCGCCGAACGCGTGCCGAGCAAAACGAGCAGGTAATAACCGAGCACGGTAGGTGGCAAAACCAACGGCAAGGTGATCAGCGAATCAATCAGATTGCGTCCAGGAAAACGCTTGCGCGCGAGTAGCCATGCCAGCGCCGATCCGGCCACGAGCGCAATCAACGTCGCCGCGCTAGCCACGGCGAACGATAACTTGATGGGAAACCAATCGATCATTTGCAGAGGGCATGTTAGCGCAGAGTGGGTGTTTGTCAGAACCGGAAGCGTTAGCGACGGGGTCTCGGTAGCTCAGCATTGCGTGATAGGGCCAGCGGCGAACCGGTCGTTCCCACCACCCCACGCGGGCTGCCCGCGCAGGGACCCCGGTACGCTCACGGTTCTGACAAGGGCAGTCTGGTGAACGCGCTGTCTTACAGTTACAATCCCACTGCTCTTACCGTCATCCTAATCCAACACTCGCGCGCCGGAAGGTTAACTCGATGATTGACTTCAGTATTTCCCCCGAACTCGAAGCCACGCGGCAACGCACCACCGCCTTCATGGATGAGTTTGTCTATCCAAACGAAAGCAGGATGGTGGAGGACGAAGGTCTCCCGGCTGACCTCGAACTCGACTTGCAACGACGTGTTAAGGCGCTGGCTCTTTGGGCGCCGAATCTGCCGCGCGAATGGGGCGGCATGGGAATCGGTTATGTCGGCCAGGCGCTGGTCAACGAGATCGTCGGCAGGTCGGTGATCGCGCCGCGCCTCTTTGGCAACGCTGCGCCTGATGCCGGCAACGCCGAGTTGTTGCTCATCGCCGCTACGCCGGAACAGAAGGAGAAATACCTTCGCCCGCTTGCTGCCGGCGAAGTACGTTCCTGCTTTGCGATGACGGAACCGGAAGTTGCCGGTTCCGATCCCACGGGTCTGCGCACGACTGCGATCAGGGATGGCAACGACTGGGTTATCAACGGTCACAAATGGTTTACCAGCGGCGCCATCGGCTCGGCCTTCGCAATCGTGATGGCCGTCACTGATACGACTGCCGACTCGCATCACCGCGCCAGCATGATCCTCGTCCCCATAGACACGCCGGGTTTCAACATCGTGCGCGTCGTTCCGGTGATGGGTTCCGGTGGCGTCGGTGGTCATTGCGAGGTTCGCTTCGAGGACTGCCGCGTGCCTGTTACAAACCTGCTCGGCGAGTTAGGGCAAGGCTTTAGGTTGGCCCAGAAACGACTCGGCCCCGGCAGGATTCAGCACTGCATGCGCTGGATTGGCGCCGCGCAGCGCAGTTTCGAAATGATGTGCGCATACGCGCTCAAGCGGCAATCCTTCGGCGAGCCGCTCGCGAAAAAACAGACCGTGCAAAACTGGATTGCTGACTCGGCTGCGGAGATCAATGCCGCTCGCCTGATGACGCTGAACGCTGCGTGGAAGTTGGATCGCGGCGACGACGCGCGCATCGCGTTCTACGAGACGTTTGCGAGGTTTAAGGTTGCCGTAGTGATTCAGCAAATCTATTTTCGTTACGTTCAGGGCCGTCACGTGACGAGCGCTTTCGCAATTTTGATGGCCTGGTAAGAGAACTGACAACTGAAGCACTTGAGTTGGCCGAGCAGTCAGGAATTTGAACCGCCGGGATGCCAAGAGCGCCGAGATTTGAATCCGCAGATTTCGCAGATTACACGGATAACAATAAGATCTGGAAAAAGGGGGGCTTGTTATAACCACTTCGCTCTCCCACTTAAAACGCTTTCTTGCTCTTACTGAATCTGTGAAATCTGCGTAATCTGCGGATAGTTCCCTGGCGCTCTTGACGGTTTCCCGGCGTCTTGGCGGTGTGACCAAAAAGGACAATGTCTGAATTAGCTCCACAAATTCTGCGTTTCGATTCGCTGCCCTCGACAAATCTCGCAGCGGCCAGACGGGCCGTCGAGGGTGCCGCGGAAGGTCTCTCAGTTGTCGCTGGTGAGCAGACGGCGGGCCGCGGCCGGTTGCAAAGGCAATGGGTTTCGCCGAAAGGCACCGGACTATATTTCAGCATCATTCTTCGTCCACAGTTCGAGCAGCGCCTTTGGCCACTGCTTACGTTGATGGCGGCCATTGCCGTGCACGACGCTTTGTTTGATTCGTGCGCGCTTCGGACCGACATAAAGTGGCCGAACGACATTCTGGTTAATGACAAGAAACTGTGCGGCATACTCGCGGAAACGGTTGAGACATCCCTCGGGCGCGCGGTTGTTGTCGGCATTGGGATCAATCTGACGAAGAATTCGTTTCCGCCTGAGTTTGATGCAGTCGCGACGTCAGTAGAGGATGCCGCCGGACAAAAACCCGAGCTGGAGGTAGTGCTCGACGCTTTGGTCAGCTCACTCGGCAGTTACTATCAAACACTGCAACAGCCGAATGGGCCGGAAGAGATCGTGCGCGAGTGGGGCGCGCGTTCGTCGTATTGCGAAGGCAAGCGAATTCGCGTGGTGGCAAGCAGTGGAAGTCTTGTGGGAACAACAAGCGGGCTCGAATGCGATGGGGCGTTGCGTGTGGAAACAGACGCCGGCGAGATGCGAATTGTCAGGGCTGGAGATGTGAGCGTCGTTCGACCAGCGTGAGGGTTTGATTCATCAGCCAGAAGATCCAAACTCGCGATTGAGATTCTTAGGACCGGCGAGCTCATGTCCAGCGGAAAGAAGATCGTTCTCTCAACCTTCGGATCGTTCGGAGACATTCATCCGTACATCGCTGTTGCTCTCGAGTTGAAAGCGCGTGGACACTCACCGGTGATTGCCACGTCGGAGGTCTACCGGGAAAAGATGGATGCACTAGGCCTCGAGCTTCACCCGGTGCGCCCGGACGTTCCGTCTTACGACGAGCCGGAGGAGCTCAGCAGACTTGTTGCCGAATTGATGGAGGCCAGGGGCGGCACCGAAAAAGTTATCGAGATTCTTACGCCTAACCTGCGGGATGTTTATGAGGATCTTGATGCGGCAGTGGCGGACGCTGATTTGTTATTGACGCATCCGCTGCCGCTCGTCGGACCGATGGTCGCGCAGAAGCGCGCACTGCCCTGGGTGTCGAGCGTGCTGGCGCCAATCTCGTTCTTCTCGGCGTATGACCCGCCAGTGCTGGCGCAGATGCCCGCGCTCTATCATCTCCAACGCCGGAGTGTCATTTTAGGTCGGCTGCTTTATCGCATCGCATCACACAGACTGGAAACACTAATGGAGCCGGTCTATCGTCTGCGTGCGGAACTGGGACTGCCGCGCGGCGCGCAACCGCTCCTCGCCGGACAACATTCGCCGGCGCTGGTGCTGGCGTTGTTTTCCTCGGTACTGGCAAAGCCGCAGCCAGACTGGCCGCCTAACACGCGCGTTACGGGCTTCGCGTTTTACGACCGCCGAGACTTTTTTGGTGAAACCGAAATGCAGCAGGAGCTAAAAGAGTTTCTGGACAACGGACCGCCGCCGCTTGTTTTCACGCTAGGCTCTTCTGCGTTCTGGGTGGCAAAAGATTTCTATCGTGATTCGATCAAGGCCGCGCAGGCGTTGGGCCAAAGGGCGTTACTATTAATAGGTCATGCCCGCAATCTGCCAACCGAACCCTTGCCGGAAGGGGTCGCGGCTTGCGAGTATGCGCCTTTCAGCCAGGTGTTGCCGCGCGCGCGCGCGATCGTGCATCAGGGCGGGGTCG
>JBGQJH010000290.1:0-4155 GCA_041498935.1 Pyrinomonadaceae bacterium
ATAGCACGCAAAGCCGGCGGCTATGTTCCGCCCCTGCCCGGGCGCTGCGGTAATTGTGGTGCGGCCAACACTAGCGGCGCCGGCTTCTGCTCCGCGTGCGGCGCCAATTTTAAGACCGCCGCCTGCCCCGCTTGCGGCGCGACTCCCAAGGACCCTTTGGCGCGGTTTTGCAATCAATGTGGGACTCGGCTGGCTGCGGGCGGCTGAGAGCCTGGAGGACTCAGTTTGGTATCAGAACGGGGAGCGGTGGCGGGTGCGAGCACTCCAGTTTGGCTTGCGCCTCCTTTTGAATCATGGTCCTAAAGCTCCGTTTGCTCAGTTAAATCCGGGACCCGGTCGCTACCGTTCCCGGTTCTGATTTGGGAGATGCCACTGCCCCGCACTGACTCCAGAGGTCCTGCTTACCCATTACCGAAGCTCTGAACTTTTATTGACATGCTCGAGCGATAGTCGTATCGTTCCGCCGCCCACACAGTCTGCCGTGCATTGACAGCGTCTTAGTCTGCCTGGGTTTTCTACCTCGCGCGTTGTTTTCTGCGCTATTCAACTGGGCTAGCGATAGTTCAAACAAGTAATCCCAAAAAGCCTGGGAGCGCAGACATCCTGTCTGCCCCAACGCGCGTGGCCACGCGAGCCGGCAGGCAGGATGCCTGCGCTCCCAGCGTAACGTTTTTGTTAGGAACTGCAATAGTAGTCGTGTTCTGTTCAGAACTGACTGCCAACTTAAATAAAACGTCAGCCGAAACCCCTGGAGGTATTTGTTTATGAAGAAGTCTCTCCTGTTTTTAGTCGTCGTCACGTTGATCTCCGCGTTTTCCCAGGTCTTTGCCCAGGAACCCGCGATGCATGGCCCACCAAAGGTGCTATACATCGTGCGCGAAGACATTAAGCCCGGAATGATGGGAGCGCACAACAAACATTCAGCCAGCTTTGCCAGCATTTTCAGAGCGCTGGACACGCCCAACCATCGTATAGCGTTGGTTCCGGTTGCCGGCAGCGAGAACGAAGTTATTTACCTAACCGGCGCGGATTCGTTCAAGGAACTTGAAGATATTCTAAACGGCACCGACAAGAAGATGTCGGGTGCCAGCGGCAACATAAGGGCCGACCTGGACCGGCTCGATAAGGAAGCGCCCGTGCTGCATGCCGCCATGCGCGATATGTTTACTGTGTTCCGGCCGGAGCTGAGCTACAACCCTGGCGTTGATGTCCGCACGATGCGTTACTTCTCGATCTCGACGGTCCGCGTCCGTCCCGGTCATGACGCCCAATACAACGACTACGTGCAGAAGATGGTCAACTTCGCTCGTCAAAAAGCGAAGATCGACACCTTGCATCTCGCCGTTTTCCAGGTCATCTCCGGAGCGCCGGCTGGAACCTATATGATTTTCAGGCCCATGAAGTCTTTGAGCGAATTGGATGATCCGATTTTCATGAGAGTCCGTGCCGCGATGGGCGACGACATGCGGAAGGACGCTGACAAAGCGTTAAGCGACGCGGTCATGTCGAGCGAGGCCAGCACCTACTCGTTTGAGCCCAACATGAGTTACGTGGAAAAGGATTTTGCTGCTGGCGATCCGGCTTTCTGGAATCCCAAGCCGGCAGTGATGGCAAAACCAAAACCGAAAAAGCGAATGGCGAAACCATTGGCTCCGCCGCCGCCGACTGATTAAGTGTTGGCGATTCATCAGAACCGCGAGCGGTAGCGACCGGGTCGTCCTCGTGCAGTAAGATTTTCGGCCCCAGCTCGCTGCCGCTCGTTGTTCTAACTATGCTTCTTGACAGAAGCGTCCGTTGAGAATAATGAACAAAATGAATACCTTCATCCTAA
Organism: Pyrinomonadaceae bacterium; assembly: GCA_041498935.1. Lineage (GTDB taxonomy): Bacteria > Acidobacteriota > Blastocatellia > Pyrinomonadales > Pyrinomonadaceae > PSRF01. The sequence goes on from JBGQJH010000290.1 coordinate 1,832, forward strand.
ACAATAAGGGGGAAAGAAATCACAGACAGATTTATCCTTTGGACGACAAATTGAAGGGATTTGCAATATATGATTACGACGAAAAGCAAGCCCATCACGCGTTCAATTCCGACTTCAGACAAATAAAGCCAGGTGATCGCGCTTTAGTGTTTGGCAAGGATCTAAAGGTCAAACTCATATTCCGGGTTACCGGGACAAAAAAACCAGGCCCCAGATCTCCCTAAGGAAGTGTTTGTCATCTACGCCGAGAACTTCGACAGGTTAGTTGAATCGATGAGATACCGCGATTTTATTACTGTAAACAGGCTGTCGAATCCTAACTTGGATCCAGACAATAATTTTAGGAGAGGTATGCTTGTTGCTCATGTGTACTAAATTATCAATACAAGAGCTGCACTGCGGCGAAAACGATCAGGCAGCATGCAGGAAAGCTTCTTCGGCTGCTTGCGGCAACTGGATAGGAACAAAAAATCTCTCCGGGTAAAGATAGTCCTCGCCCGATTCATCGACCACTCGCATCAAGCTGTGCTTCGCTGCCTTTTTATCGGGGAGAACGCGATAAATCTTTCGCAATTCTAATGATGCGGGATAGCCCTCGTTGTTAATGCACACCACAAACTGAGCTTCAGTGTTCTCTGTCTTCATAGCTTTCAATCGAGCAATTCCTTAACTCTCATCTCTTTTTTGCCAATGCCGTGAGCCTCGTACCAGTGTAGTTCAGCATCGCATACTGTACCATCCTCAAGCCGCACCAGAGCAAACCCCTTGAGCTTGTGCCAACGTCCCGGACCATAGCTTTTGCGCAGACGTTCGAGGTCGCGGATTCCGCTACCCACGGCGATCTTCTCAATGTCAGTGATATCGCCGAGGAGTTCAAAAAACATTGCTCCACATGATCGCAAGCCTCGCGAAAAGATTCAAGCAATAAATCAATGAAACCTAGTCGTGCCTCAGCGCCCTTACCGGATCGATGCGCGCGGCGCGCGCCGCCGGGTAGAGTGCGGCAAGGATTGAAACGATTAGAGCAAACAGGATGGCACCCACAGTGAGCCAGGGCGGCAGCGAGAAGAAGTCTACAAACGATGCGCCTTGCGGCTTCAGAATGAATCGGTAGGCAAGGCGGTTCGCAATCGCGTCGATTGCCCACGCCGCGATCACTCCAATAATTCCTCCACAAAGGCCCAACACCGCCGCCTCGACAAAAAAGATCAATTTGATTTCACGGTCTTCGGCTCCGATCGCTTTCATGATGCCGATTTCGCGAGTGCGCTCGAGAATCGACATGATCATGGTGTTGGCTATGCCGAACGAAGCTACTAAAAGCGAGATGCCGCCGAGTAACCCCAGCACGGAATCAATGATCAAAAACACAGTGCGAAACTGTTCCAACTGATCGACGATCGAGAAGCTGGCAAAGCCCAACTCTTTTAGACGGTTGCGCACCGCAGTCAACGCAATGGGATCGTCAACTCTGACGATCGCCGAATCGTACCCTTCGCTGTCCGATTCGCTTAGCGAACCGCTTTCGCGCGCCAGCGCCAGCGCGACCTGATTCATGGGCCCGCGATGCTCGATTGACCATTGTCGCGCCGCCGGCAGCGGAATGTAGATGCGCGCACCGGGAAACAATCCGCGCACCCCTCCCTGCCCGGCGCCCTCTTTCACTTCGGCGTTTAAGACGCCAACGATGCGAAATGTCTTAGCCACCAGCGCACCGCCGTCCGCCTCCTTTGTCCTATCCTCTTCCAGCGGCAGCCCAAAGAAACTTGGCAGCTCTTCTTCGTTCTTCTGCCCGGGTGATTGCTTCGATGATAATTTAGAAGACTGCCCGGAGGATTCCGTGGGAGCGGCAAGAAACTCGATAGTCTTACCAATCGCGTCGGCGGGTTTCTCAAAACCAAAGTCGCGAGCGAGCGTTTCATTAACGACAGCCTCGTCGGCATTTGGCGAGCTAATCATTTGCCCGGCACTGAATTCCTTGAAACGAGAACTGGCATTAGGTACTGACGTGCCGCCGATGGACTCAATTTGCGAGTGACCGTTTGTCCTGACGAAGGTAAAGATCGTCAGGCTGGGTTCAACGTAAGCGACTCCGGGAATCCCGGAAATCTCGGCAATCGCGGCGTCGTCGAGAATTCGTGTCGGCTGCACGTCGGGTTTCAAACGCGAGCGGCGGTCGCGCGCCTCGTTTTCGTTTCGTGCCGAGTTGCTCCTGGCCCTGGTTGCTACCAGATTGCTGAGGCTGCGTCCAAAAACCTGAATCTCGTTGAAGAGATCAAGCGCCTTAAAACGCGAGAGCATGTTGCGCTGCAAGCCCAGTCCAA
>JBGQJH010000291.1:0-4149 GCA_041498935.1 Pyrinomonadaceae bacterium
TGCGGTCCGCGGTAGCGCGCTTGCACAAGAACACCGCCTTCATTGAACCGCTCGTTCCGGTTGATCTCGTGATAGACCACTCCATCCAGGTTGACTTCGCCAGCACCAAAGATGCGCTGCGGAAAAACATGGAGATGGAGTTTAAGCGCAACAACTCGCGCTACCAGTTTCTGAAGTGGGGCACACAGGCCTTCGACGGCTTCAGCGTGATTCCGCCGGGCATCGGCATCTGTCATCAGGTTAATCTTGAGTTTCTGGCCAAGAGCACCTGGGAACGCAATGGCTTCTACTATCCCGACACGCTGGTGGGCACGGATTCTCACACCACGATGATCAATGGTTTGGGAATTGTGGGCTGGGGTGTCGGCGGTATCGAAGCCGAGGCCGCGATGTTGGGCCAACCGGTTTACATTCTTACGCCTGACGTTGTTGGCGTGCACCTGACGGGCAACTTGCGCGAGGGAGTTACGGCTACGGACCTGGTGCTTCGCGTTACCGAGATGTTGCGCCAAGCGAAGGTAGTCGGGAAGTTTGTCGAGTTTCATGGTGATGGCGCCGCGAGTCTCTCGGTAACCGACCGCGCCACGATTGCCAACATGGCCCCTGAGTATGGAGCAACGATGGGTTTCTTTCCGGTCGATGAGGAAACTTGCGTTTATCTGAAGGCCACTGGCCGCACGGACGAACACGTGGAGGCGGTGCGCAGCTATTACAAGGCGCAGGGCATGTTTGGCATTCCGAAGAAGGGTGAATGCGAATACAGCACGGTGCTCGATCTCGATCTTGCTGCGATCGTCCCCAGTGTCGCCGGCCCCAAGCGGCCGCAAGATCGCATTGAGCTCTCAAACCTGAAGAACCGGTTCGCCGAACTCTTGCAGAAACCAATTGGCGATGGCGGTTACGGGAAATCCACTGAAGAGATCAACGCGAGGTACTTCACGCGCATCGGCACAGTCGATATCGCCAAAACGCAACTCGCGGGCGGTGGTGAGCAAAGACCCGAGAGTGTTCCGGTGGCTGCCGGCGGCGTCTCGACGCCACAGGGCACGAGCGTTTGGACCGAAACGGAGATGGTCAACAATCGGCCCACTCCTGACCGCCTGGTCGAGGTTGATCCAGAAGAGTTTCCGCATGCGGAAGTCGATCTCGGACATGGTGACGTCTTAATCGCTGCCATCACGTCCTGCACCAACACTTCCAATCCAAGCGTAATGCTCGCCGCCGGTTTGCTTGCAAAAAAAGCAGTCGAACGCGGTCTGGATGTTCGTTCTTCGGTAAAAAACTCGCTGGCGCCAGGCTCGCGGGTGGTGACTGCGTATCTTGAGAAGACAGGACTGCAAAACTACCTGGATAAGCTCGGCTTTAACCTGGTGGGCTACGGCTGCACCACCTGCATTGGCAATTCCGGTCCACTCGATCCGAATATCGAACAAGTCCTCAGTGACCACGATCTGATTGCGGCAAGCGTTCTATCCGGCAATCGAAACTTTGAAGCGCGCGTGCATCAGAGTATCAAAGCAAACTTCCTGATGAGTCCGCCGCTAGTGGTCGCGTTCGCCATCGCGGGACGAGTAGACATCGATCTGTCGCGTGATCCGCTGGGCAAAGGCAGCGACGGTAAAGACGTTTACCTGCGCGAGATTTGGCCGGACCTGAAGGAGATCAACGCGCTCATGAGCACGGCGATGGATCCGGAAACTTATCGCAGACTCTATCGCGACTTCGAAGCCCAGAATCCTTTGTGGAACGAAATTCCTACCAGCACCGGCAGTGTTTACCAGTGGGATTCGGAGTCAACCTATATCCAGGAGCCGCCATACTTCGAGAACTTTAGTAATGCAGTTGAAGACTGGCGGGATGTTTACAAGGCGCGGCCGCTCGCGATCTTTGGCGACTCAGTCACGACAGACCACATCAGTCCGGCTGGGGCCATCAAGCCTAATTCTCCGGCCGGCCTGTATCTCCAGGCAAAGGGAGTAAAGATCGAAGACTTCAACAGCTACGGTTCGCGCCGGGGTAATCACGAGGTGATGGTGCGAGGCACGTTTGCGAATGTGCGAATCAAGAACTTGATGGTGCCCGGAATGGAAGGCGGCGTGACTATTTACAGGTCAGAGGGCCATCAGCCGGATGGCGAGCGCACGAGTATCTACGACGCCGCGATGAAGTATCAGGCGGAAGGCGTGCCGCTCGTGGTGATTGCCGGGCAGGAGTATGGCACCGGAAGCTCGCGCGACTGGGCGGCCAAGGGAACGCGGCTGCTGGGTGCGAAGGCGGTGATCGCGCAAAGTTTCGAACGCATCCATCGCAGCAACCTGGTCGGGATGGGCGTTTTGCCTTGTCAATTTAAAGAAGGAACGAATGCGGGCACGTTAGGACTTGATGGCACCGAGACGTTCGATGTGATCGGATTGGAAGAGGCAGTCAGACCGCGGCAGGATCTGAGACTGGTTATTCATCGAGCCTCAGACAAGACAGAAGAAATTCCGGTCACTCTTCGCATCGACACACCAATTGAGATCGATTACTACCAGCACGGCGGCATCCTGCCTTACGTGCTAAGACAGTTGCTGGCAGGCACGACCGATTTTTGATTTCTCTGTGAGTTCACAGAGAACACTAAATAACTTCAAGAGGAGTCATAATGTCATCAGTTCAACCAGCCGAAACAAACACGCCGCGCAAATACCAACTCCTGATCGATGGGCAGTGGGTCGACGCTGAATCCGGCAAAACATTCACCACACCAAATCCGGCCACGGGCGAGACGCTCGCCGAGGTAGCCGAAGCCGACAAGGCGGACATCGATAAGGCTGTCACAGCCGCCCGCCGGGCCTTCGAGGGTAAGTGGTCGAAGATCAGCGCCCGCGATCGCGGACGCATGCTCTACAAGCTGGCGCAGTTGATCGAAGAGCACAGCAATGAGTTGGCCGCATTGGAAACTGCAGACAATGGCAAGCCAATTAAGGAGTCTACCTACGTTGATCTGCCGCAGGTCGCTGAAAACTTTGAATACTTCGCGGGTTGGGCTACGAAGATCGAAGGTGAAACGATTCCCGTACCCGGGCAAATGTTCAACTACACCTTGCGCGAGCCAGTCGGCGTTTGCGGACAAATCATTCCCTGGAATTTTCCGCTCTTGATGGCTGCATGGAAACTCGCGCCCGCGCTCGCCGCCGGCAACACAATAGTCCTTAAACCAGCCGAGCAAACTCCGGTCACCGCGATGGAGCTGGGAAAGTTGATCCAGGAAGCCGGCTTCCCTGAAGGCGTTGTCAACATCGTTCCCGGTTATGGCGAAACTGCCGGTGCCGCGCTGGCGGCACACCCCGGCATCGACAAGGTTGCGTTTACCGGTTCTACCGAAGTCGGAAAGTTGATCGCCAAAGCTGCGGCGGAAAACTTGACGAAGGTATCGCTTGAGCTTGGGGGCAAAGCGCCGAACATCGTGTTTGCGGATGCTGACATCGAGCAGGCGGTCAACGGCGCGATGATGGGCATCTTCTTCAATCAGGGCCAGGTCTGTTGCGCCGGCTCGCGACTTTTTGTTCAGGAAGCAGTGAAGGATGAGTTTCTCGGAAGACTGAAAGAGAAGTCAGCGAAGATCGTGGTGGGCGATCCGATGGACAAAGCGACGCACATGGGGCCGCAGGTGTCGCAGGAACAACTCAACCGCATCAAGGGCTATACAGACATCGCGCGGAACGAAGGTGCGACCGTCCTGGCGGGTGGCGAGTGCCCGACGCTCGCAGGCGCTTTTCAGAATGGCTACTTCTTTCAGCCCACGATCTTTTCGGATGTGAAAAACCAGATGCGTGTGGCGCAGGAAGAAATCTTCGGACCGGTGGTCGCAGTGATTACGTTCGAGAACGAAGATGACCTGATCAAGCAGGCCAATGAAACTATCTATGGCCTCTCCGCCGGAATCTGGACGCGCGACATCACGCGCGCGCATCGTTTTGCCAAAGAAATCCATGCCGGAGTTATTTGGATCAATACCTACAACATGTTCAATGCCGCCTCTCCCTTTGGTGGTTACAAGCAATCGGGCTACGGCAGGGAAATGGGCAAGCACGCGCTCGAAATGTACACCCACGTGAAGAGCGTGTGGGTTGATTTATCGGGCAAGCCGATTGGCTGGTTTGGGAA
>JBGQJH010000292.1:0-4140 GCA_041498935.1 Pyrinomonadaceae bacterium
AAGAAGCGCTGCGTGAAACTGAAACCAGGAACCTGCTGGTCGATTGATGCTCGTATTGAGTAGCTTCTTAAAGGAGAAATTTTATGGAGCTTCCCCTGACCCCACTGGAATTCGCGCGTCGGACACGCAAGCTTTACCCCGGGCGCGAAGCTGTGGTGGATGGCGCGTTACGTTTAACTTACGAACAATTCTTCACGCGCTGTGATCGCTGGTCGGCGGCTTTGCAAGGGCTCGGCGTGAAGCAAGGCGATCGGGTTGCTTACATCGCGCCTAACACTCATGCGCAGCTCGAGTTTTTTTACGCCGTCCCTCAGATCGGTGCCATCCTGGTGCCCCTAAACTACCGGCTAACCGCCGACGACTTCGTTTACCTCATTAACCACAGCGGCTCGAAGATCGTTTGCGCGCATTCTGACTATCTGGATGCGATTGACAGCATTCGCTCGCAGTTACCAAACGTCGAGGCTTTCATCGCGCTCGAAGGCGCCGTGCAGAGTAATCCCGGAGGCCGGCAAGGTTGGCTTGGTTATGAGGAACTTCTGAGCGCAGCGGCTACAGACTTCAACCGGCCAGACATTCGGGAAACAGATCTACTGACCATCAATTACACCAGCGGCACTACTTCAAAACCCAAAGGTGTGATGATCACACACCGCAACGCTTACATTAACGTGGTCGGCACGCTTCTTCATCACGCCATGTCGCTTGCCGATCGTTATCTCTGGACGTTGCCGATGTTTCATGCCAATGGCTGGACTTTTGTGTGGACTGTGACAGCTGCCGGGGCAACGCACGTTTGTCTGCGCAAGGTAGAGCCGGTCGGCATCTTCGAGCGTGTCAAACAAGAATCCATCACCATGCTTTGCGCAGCCCCGACGGTCTTGATCAGTATCGCCAATGGACCGAAGGAACTAGCCCACGCAGCGCGCCGTGGAGTTCGCATTCTAACCGCCGGTGCGCCGCCGGCCGCTGCAACCATCGAGCGCATCGAAGGCGAACTGGGATGGGTAATCACACAAGCCTACGGATTGACCGAGACATCGCCCTTTATCACAATCTGTGAACCCAGACCGGAACATGAAGGACTGGCGGGCGCGGAGAGGTCTGCGATCAAGGCGTGCCAGGGAGTTGAGTTGCTGACCTCGGGCGAGTTGCGCGTCGTGGACGAGGAGGGACGCGAGGTCCCGCACGATGGCGAAACGCAAGGAGAAATCGTAGTTCGCGGCAACGTCGTGATGAAAGGTTATTATGAAGACCCTGAGGCCACCGCCGCAGCCATGCGCGGCGGCTGGTTTCACACGGGCGATGCGGCGGTGGTTCAGCCGAATGGCTATGCTGAGATTCGCGATCGATTGAAGGATGTCATTATTAGCGGCGGTGAAAATATTTCGTCGGTGGAAGTTGAGGGAGTGTTGCTGCGACACCCGGCGGTGCAGGAGGTTGCGATCGTAGGGCTGCCTCATGAGCGCTGGGGCGAGTCGCCGCAGGCGTTTGTGGTCTTGAAAGCCGGAGCGACGGCGACCGAGGCGGAGTTGCGAGAGTTTGCCCGTGAGAACCTGGCGCATTTCAAAGCGCCGCGAGGGGTAACATTTCTGAGCGAGCTGCCAAAGACCGCGACCGGCAAAGTGCAGAAATACGTGCTGCGAGGGCGGCCGGCGATCGCGAAACAGTGAGACTCGTAACCAAGAACGGGGGCGAGCCCGCCCAGTGAAGGACAATCAAATGATGAAAAAGCTTCTCAAAGTTTTGCTTGTGCTGATCGTGATTGCGGTGATTGCGTTCACCATCTTCTGGTTTGCGCGGCCCGCGGACGTTTCTTTTGATGAAGCTCGCGCCTCCGTGCCGAATTCCGTATACAGCCACTTCGCGGACCTTGACGGTGTGAGCGTTCACTACCAGGAGAAGGGAGCGGGCACGCCGCTCGTCTTGCTTCACGGTTTCACCTCGTCAACCTATTCGTGGAAAGACGCCTTCGAACCTTTGTCGAAAAACTTCCGCGTGATTGCGGTTGACCTCAAGGGCTTCGGCTTTTCCGGCAAGCCTGACGGCGACTACTCGAGACGCGCCCAGGCGGCGTTGGTGACGCACTTGCTTGATTACTTGAAAATTGAAAAAGCCTGGCTATGCGGCAATTCGATGGGCGGCGAAATCGCGCTCGACGTCGCGCTTGTCAATCCGCAACGCGTCGCTGGGTTAATTCTGATCGACAGCGCCGGCGTGGAAGTGCCAGGCAGCGGCTCACTTGCGCCCAGCTATCTTCTTATTCCCGTCGTCGGCCGCGTTTTGACGGCTCTGTCTTTGACGTCGGACAAACTCGTGCGCCAGGGTTTGGAGAAGAGTTTTTACGATCGTGCAAAAGTCACCGACGAGCGCGTCGCCAATTATTATCGTCCGCTGCAAACGCGCGGGGGACAATTGGCGGCTCTCCGCGCCCGCACGCAGGCAGATCAGTTTCCGATTGAACAAGACCTGGGCAAAGTGAATGCGCCGGCGTTGATTATTTGGGGCGCCGCGGATCAGCTTATTCCGTTGGCGGCCGGGCGCAAAATGAGTTTGCTTATCAAAGACTCAAAGCTGGTGATCTTTGAGAGGTGTGGTCACCTTCCGCAAGAGGAAATGCCCGCACGAGTAGTTGACGAAATGACAAGATTCATTAGCGCGCGGAATTACGTACCGTAACGAGCGTGATCATAAAAAGAGGCGGGCCAAAATCTCCTGGCCCGCCGCTTAAACTCTTGACCCTTGGCCGAAGTTAAGGAGTCGACTTCTTCGCCTCGGCGTCGTCTTTCTTCCTTACGTAAATCTCGCCGCGCGGTACCAGACCAGCTTTGTTTGCAAGTGTATACACCGCCGAGTCGACCAAATCTTTGTTGTCGAGGCGAAAGCTGGTCACTCCAGAAACACGTGTGTCCGGGTCACTGTATTGAAGCGTCAGATAACGGACCTTCGTCTTGATTAAGCCCAGCGGCCATCCGAAGTAAGGTACGTTCTGAGCCACCGTGGCCGCTCCGGGCCGTCGCTTCTGCGTGTCCGCAAAAGCGGAATTCACTGCATTGTAAGGAATAAAAAACAGGTCCTTCTGATCCTTGCGGAAAAGCAGACGTTGATTGGTGTCGTCAAAGCTGAGCGTGCCTTCCATGCTTTTGTTATAACCAAAGATGCCGCCCTCATATTTTGCCTGCATTGTTTGCGGAGCCGGAGCAGGCGCTGCCTTCGTCGCGTCTGTTGCCGGGCTCGCGATAGCTCGTGGCCGCTGCGCGCAAACCGCCGCAGCCATAACCAGCGTCACTACAAGTATTCCAATAGGCTTCATTTCGTTAACCTCCACCGACATTCCAATCATTTGGCAAATGGCCGCACTCGCTCGGCTGCTTCTTTGAAATCAGTGTCACTCGGCGCCAGACTCAGGCCTTTTTCATAAACAGCCAATGCCTTTGCATACTGCTTCGTTATCTCGTAGGCGTAACCAAGCTCACGATAGACGTTGATATCATTCGGCGACTTCTGAGCTGCCGTTTGCAAAGCGGCAATTGCTTTGGGGAAATTCTTGGCGCGCGACTGAGCGATTCCCAACAGATAAAAGGTCACGCCCTTAGCGTCAGGTTCTAAAGTGGCCCGCTCCAATGCTGCGGCGGCGCGCGCGTATTGTTCCGCGCCAATCAGCGCTTGTCCAAAAAGCGTTACTGCTTCGGCGTCAGTTTTGATCTTGATCAAGCCTTCACCGGCGCGCACCGCGCTCAAATAGTCAGCCGCGGCTTTCGTCGCATCCGTGTTCAGCGCGGCGCGACGTAGATAGGCTGAAGTCAGCAGAGTCCAGGCGGCGGCAAAGCGCGGATCGTTGACTGTCGCGCGGTTGAGCGAAGCGATAGCGCCATCCAGATCGTTCTTAGCGACTGCAATCTGACCCAGATAGAAAAGCGACAGAGAATCCTTCGGGTTGGCCTTGACGGCGGCGGTGAAGGTTCGCTCCGCGTCTGCCGGTTTGCCGGTTTTGTATTCGGCTAGACCACGATAGTAAAGCATCACGGGATCGGTAGCAGCGCCGGAGCGCGTGGTGGCGGTAACCAGCAAAGGCAGGGCGCTATCGAATTTTTCAGACAGCACGAAGGCTTGTGCCAACGCATCCTCGGTGTTGGGATC